>DAHWEX010000726.1 GCA_027326205.1 Actinomycetota bacterium | reverse complement strand
GTAGGTGAAGTCCGCCACCCACAGCCGGTCCGGCGCGAAGTCCCGGTTGACCAGGTCCGGCGGCCGCTCCTGCGACGGGTCCGGGTTCGTGGTGCGCACCTTGTAGCCGCCGCGGCGCACCCCGCGCAGCCCGAGCTTGCGCATCAGCCGCTCCACGGTGCACCGGGCCGCGGGGATGCCCTCGCGGCTGAGCTGGTCCCAGACCTTCCAGGCGCCGTACCGCTCGCCGCTTTCCTTGTAGACCCGCTGGATCTGTTTCTCCAGCGCGGCGTCGCGCACCGCTTGCGCCGACGGCGGCCGCGCCCGGGCCGCGTAGTACCCCGACGGGGAGATGCGCACCTCCGCCAGCCGCAGCGCCCGGCAGATCGGCCCGACCCCGAACTTCTCCCGGTAGGCGTCGATGTACGCCACCACCAGGGTTACCGGTGGTCGAGCTCTGCCGCGAAAAAAGCGCTCGCCGTGCGCAGGATCGCGTTGACCCGGCGGAGCTCGGCGTTCTCCTTCTCCAGCGCCCGGATCCGCGCCGTATCCGCCGACGTGGTTCCCGCCCGCATCCCGCGGTCGATCTGCGCCTGCTTAGCCCAGCCGCGCAGCGTGTCCGCGTTGATCCCCAGCTCGGCGCCCACCTTCCGGCAGGCCGCCGTCACGCTGGTGTCCTGCTCCTTCACCTGATCAAGCACCAGCCGGATCGCCCGTTCACGCAGCTCGTCCGGATACTTCCGTGCTGCTCCCATCGTCCCACTCTCCCGTGGATTGGGAGCCTCCACAAAACCCGGGGCGATTCACCTCCGCGCGCGACCCGGTCGAAGACCACTGGCCCGCGGCGGCGCGCGATCAGCTGGCCGGGGAATTCCTCGCCTCCCCGCATGCCAGGGAATTCACCGACATGGCCAGCCGAACGGTTCCCAGGCTCTTTATCACCCGCAGCCTTGACACGCTGGGGTGCGACCCGACGGTGGCCAGCCCGGCCGCGCTCGGTCGCATTCTGCTCTACATGCTCCCCTTGACCCTGGCCGCGCCAGACCGCTACGGGAACCTGATCCCGCCGGTCGCGCGGGCGTGGATGGAGTGGCTAATGGACTGGCGCGCCCTGGACAAGCCCGCGCGCAGGCAGGTCAAGCGCCAGCTAGACGCCACGCTCCGGCGGTTCCCGGCCGTCTGGAACGGCCCGCTCCAGTCCCCGATGCGCCGCTACGTCCAGGACCTGCCGGACGAGGTTATCTGCGAGGGGACCAAGCTGGTCCCCGTCCTTGAGCGCCGCGAGTTCGCGGTCCCCGTTCCATCCGACCGTGCCAGCGGAACCGTGGCGGGCAAGCCCGGTCGGCGGGTGCGGGACGTGACCACGCTCGACCCCGCCGACCCGGTGGACCGCCAGCTCATCACGGTCAATGACCTGAATGCCCGCGTGATTTCCTCCCGCGGCTTCGGCAACTACGTGACTGTCATGGAGCAGCTATGGGCCGGGGACCCGGAAGAGTTGTGGCCTGCCGCCAAGCGAATGCTCGACGCCGGCCTGTCCCGCGAGGCGGTCCTGGACCGCCTCGCCCGGGCCATCGCGCCTGAGTCCCGGGACTGATCGTCGTGCCCGCTCCGGGGCGTCCGCGAACTCTGTTGCTCTGTTAGCCGCTCCTGATGGCGCTAGTGGCCAGGCGGGAGAAGACGTCCGCAGTAGGCTGTCGCCGCGATGAGTAAGCGCAGGCAGCAGAAGTGTCGCATCTGCAAGAAGCGTCCGCCGTGGCGGTACAAGAACTGCCCGCCCGGGATCTGCAAGCGCTGCTACCACCGCCGCGTCTGGGCGGAGCGTCCTCGCCGCAATCAAGAGGTCGCCGTGGTCGAACCGGAACCGTTCGGGCCGGAACTCTTTGAACTGGAACCGTTCGAACCGGAACCTTGGTGGGATCCCGACAGCCTTCCATTTTGACCGACAACGGTGACCGCGGCGGACTTCCTGTAGGACGCCGAGTTGCTGGTGCTGCGCCATGAAGTCTCGGTGCTGCGGCGGCAGAACCCCAGGTCGAAGCTGGACTGGGCCGACCGGGCCGTGCTTGCTGCCCTGGCCCGCCTGCTCCCCGGGCCGCTGCGGATGAGCCGCCTGGTGACGCCCGACACGCTGCTGCGCTGGCACCGGCGGCTGGTCCGCTGGCGCTGGACCTATCCTCGCAAGGAAGGGCGCCCGCCCATTGACGCCAAGGTCGCAGCGCTGATCGGACAGACGGCCCGGGAGAACCCGAGCTGGGGGTACGAGCGGATCCAAGGCGAGTTGCCCGGCCTCGGCTACCGCGTCGGGGCTTCGACGGTGGCCAGCCAGGGCACACGATCGACGAGGCTCTCGGCCTGGCCGAGGCGTCGAGCCGTCGGCACGAGGGTGCACTCGCGCGCTGGCTGCCGCACGGGTCGGCCCACGTCACCGCTGCGCCGGGGATCGGCTCACTTCGGCCAGCATCACCCGCGGTCGTCGTACACTCGTGGTATGAGCGCCATGCGGGAGGAGCTCCACCATCTGGTGGACCAGTTGCCTGAGGAGCGGCTTGCGCCGGTCCTCCAGTTGATCCGTGGCGACGGGCGCAAGACACGAGCTGTGGCCACCTTGGAGGCCGTCCGGGCTCGCATGAGCGGAGTGACCGGGATCGACGAGGAGCTGTTCCGGCTGCGGGACGGTGATCGTGGCTGATTCTTATGTCGTCGATACGGGGGTGTTCCTCCGCTGGTTCGTCGACCAGGACGGATTTGAGCATGCCCAGGAACTGCAGCAGGAGCTTGTCGATGGCTCGGTTACCGTGGCGACGGTCGACTTCGCGCGGGTCGAGGTAGCCGGTGTCCTGCGCAAGAAGGGGCTCCTGGCAGGGCGGCTGACGCCAGAGGAGTTCGCCGGGGCGGTGCGGGTCATCGACGACATCGGGGTTAGCGTTTACGAGACGACCGCGGACCGGCTGGAGCATGCGGCGCTGCTGTCGGCCAGGAGAATGATCGGGATGTATGACGCCTTGTTCGTGCATCTTGCCGAGGAGCTGGAACTCCCGATCCTCACCAGTGACACGCGGCTGAGCCGGGCTGCCGGGCCGACGGTGCGGGTGGAAGTCCTCCGGGGAATCGGATCAGGCTGACAGATCGTGCCCTGTAGGACCCTGGAGGGTGTTCAGAACGGCGCATAAGTGGCTAACCTGCCGATTCTTTCTGCGGCGCTGGCCTGCGCTGCGCCAAAACCCTGCGTGGTGTCCCGCTCGGAAACTCAGTTTTGTGCCGTGAGCTGG
>DAHWEX010000706.1 GCA_027326205.1 Actinomycetota bacterium | reverse complement strand
CGGGAAGGCAGGAGAGGCATGGCTGGCGGGCTTCAGGTCGGGGACAAGGCGCCGGACTTCACCCTCACGTCGCAGGCGGGCGAGCAGGTCCGGCTGTATGACAGGCTCGGGAGCGGCGCGGTGGTGCTGTACTTCTACCCGAAGGACGAGACGCCCGGCTGCACCGCCGAGGCCTGCGCGTTCCGGGACAGCTACGAGGTGTTCGCCGAGGCCGGCGCGGAGGTGATCGGCGTCAGCTCGGACTCAGCCGGCAAGCACGCCGCCTTCGCGGGGCACCACAACCTGCCGTTCACCCTGCTGAGCGACGAGGGCGGCCGGGTCCGCAAGAGCTACGGGGTGCCGGCCGTGCTCGGCCTGATTCCCGGCCGGGTCACCTACGTGATCGACCGCGGCGGCACGGTCCGGCACGCCTTCAAGTCCATGACCAACATCGGCGGGCACGTCAACGACGCACTCGAGGTGGTCAAGCGGCTTCAGTCCGCCTAGCCTCCGCCTTCCGTTTACCTGGCGAGGCAGACGAACGCGCGGTCCGCGTTCGTCCACTGCTCCACGACGTCCAGGCCCGCCGTCTCGGCGGCGCGCAGCACCGCGGCCGTGCCGAGGCGCGCCCACGGGAAGACCGGGCCGCGCCGGCCGTCGGGATGCTCGAGCGACGCGATGACCCGCTCGTCGATGTCGCCGGGCTCCGCCTCGATCAGGATCCGGCCACCGGGCGCGAGCAGCTGGGCACAGCGGCGCAGCAGCCGGGCGGGCCGGCCGCCGATGCCGATGTTCTCGTCCGCGAGGAGCACGGTGGCCCAGCTTCCCTGCCCGGGCAGGGGATCGAACACCGAGCGGTGCACCGCGTGCGCCCCGGCCTGCCGCACCAGGGCGACGGCGGCTCGCGAGATGTCCACGCCAAGCGCGGGAATTCCCCGCCCGGTCAGCGCGATCGTCAGCCTCCCTGGACCGCAGCCCACGTCGAGCACGGGACCGCGGCAGCGGCCGAGCAGTTCCTCGTCGGCGGTGTCGGGCGGCCCGCACCAGCGGGGGATCTGCAGCGGCAGCCCGCGGCCGTCCTCGGTCCGCAGCGTGAGAGCGCACGCCTGGTCGTGCAGCGCCTCCTCGTACAGGGAGATCGCCCCCGCCATCATGCGGATTCCCGCAGCACGGTGTCTTCCCGCAGCACGGTGTCTTCCCGCAGCCCAGTGTCTTCCCGCAGCCCAGTGTCTTCCCGCAGCACGGGGCCGGCCTGCCCAAGCACCGCCGTCAGTTCGCGCACCCGGCCGGCGAAACGGCCCCACGGCGCCTGGCGGGCAACGGCCAGGGCATCCGCCGCGGTGTCCACGTCCCGCAGTTCCGGCAGGTCGGTGACGCGCAGGCCGGCGGCGACCAGCCGGGCGCGCTGGACCGCGCCGGTGGCCGCGGTCGACATCGGCACCCCGCGCAGCAGGGCGGGGTCGGGCTCGCGCAGGCCGAGCGCCCAGAATCCGCCGTCGGCGGCCGGGCCGAACACCGCGTCCGCCGCCCCCCAGTCCGCGCTGAGCAACGCCGGGGTGACCTGCGGCGTGTCCATCCCGATGAGCAGCGCGGGCCCGCTCACCGCGGCGAAGGCGGCGGCGAGGCGCTCGTCGAGCGGGCCGCCGCACTGCGGCACGACGTCGAACCCGGCAGGTAGCCACGGACCCGGCCGGCCGTCGAGGACCAGGACCCGGCGCCTGGCCGGCACCTGCGCGGCGGCGTGCAGCGTGTCGGCGAGCGCGGCCTCGGCGAGACTGGCGGCCTGCTCGTAGCTGTACGGCGGCACCAGGCGCGTCTTGACCTTGCCCGGCACCGGCTGCTTCGCGATGACGAGCAGGGTGAGGTCAGGTTCCGGCACCGGGGCGGTCACCGGGCAAGCACCCCGCTCATGTCCCGGACGGTCCGCACGCAGCCGCGCACGGTCCCGGTGACCTTGGACTTCCCGACCCGGGGTAGGTAGGCGACCTCGACCTCGGACACGCGCCAGCCGGCGTCCGCGGCGTTCATCACCATCTCGAGCGGGTACCCGAACCGCCGGTCGGCGAGGTTCAGGCCGAGCAGCGCCTCGCGGCCCGCCGCGCGCATCGGCCCCAGGTCGCGGATGCCCAGCCCGGTGCGGCGGCGCACCCGCCTGGCCAGCTCCCAGTTGGCCACCCGGGCCGGCAGCGGGAAGGCGTCTCGCCGCACCGGAGCGCGGCGGCCGAGGACCAGGTCGGCCCGGCCGTCCACCAGGGGCGCGGTGACGAGGGGAAGCTGCTGCGGGTCGAGGCTGCCGTCGCAGTCGCAAAAGCACACCAGGTCGCTGGTCGCCGCCTCCAGGCCAGCGTGCGCGGCCGCACCGAAGCCCGGGGTCTTCTCGGCCACGACCGTCGCGCCGAGTGACCGCGCGAGGTCGCCCGATCCGTCGGTGGAGTTATTGTCCACGACGATGGGGCGGAAGTCGGCGGGCATCCTTTCAAGCATCCACGGCAACGCCGGCGCCTCGTTGAGGCACGGCAGGATCACGTCAACTGTCACGGGTGCGACGTTATTAGGAATGCCGGCCATTTAAATGGCTAACAGGCCTTACGAAATAATGAAATAACAAGCCTTACGAAGTAGGGAAATCTTTCTCTGAACGCTGCGCGAGGCGAGGCCGCGGCCGGGCCGGGAGCCGCCTTCGCTAGCCCGCGCCGGCCTGCCAGTAGACGGTGAACGGCTCGTGCCGGGCGCGGGCCACCGGGACCAGGGTGACCGGGGCGCCGTCGGCGGTCGCGGTGAACGCCATCGGCTCGGCGGCGGTGCGGCGCACGGACGCCGCGTCGAGCAGCGGCAGCGGCGGCGGCTGCGGCACGGCGTGCGGCGCGGCGGGGTGCCTGACGATGTCGACCAGGGCGGTGTCGTCGACGGCGTCGGCCGCGGCGTCCGGGGCCGCGTAGGCGGCGCCGACGCCGGCGCCCGCCAGGACGACCGGGCCGTAGCTGACCGCCTGCACGGACGGGGCGTCGGGCGCGGGGTGGAAGGCCAGCCGCATGGGCAGCGTGACCTCCAGCGTGTCGCCCGGCTGCCAGCGCCGGAAGACGGCCACCCAGCCCGCGGCGGCCGTGCCGCGCAGCGGGGCGCCGTTGAGGACCACCCCGGGCGGCCCCGCCGCCCAGGACGGCACCCGGACCCGGAGCGTCATCGCGGCGAATCCGCTGGTCACGGTGAGCCGTACCACCGGGTCGTCCGGGAAGCCGGTGTCCTGGCGGAGGGTCACCCCCTGGTCGGCGCAGCGGACCTCGGACGGGATGAACAGGTTGACGTACACGCCGCGGGAGTCGCGCGAGTAGATCGTGTCCGCGAACTTGGCCTGGGTCTCAAGCCCGGTCCCGGTGTCGCAGGTGAACGTGTCGTAGTCGGTCGCGTAGACGTCCGGGTCGCCGTGCGGGAAGTAATTCAGCGGCTGCTGCTTGACCGCGCCCGCCGACAGCCCGGTGTAGTAGACGTTGAAGCCGTGCGGGGAGTCCGGGTCCTGGGTGCCGAGCATCTGGTTGAACAGGCAGCGCTCGTAGTAGTCGAGCACGTCGGTCCTGGCCTGGTCGTGGAAGTGCAGCAGCCTGGTCAGCTTGAGCATGTTGTAGGTGACGCAGCCCTCGCACGTGTAGTTGGACAGCGCTGAGGCGACGACGTCCGGCGGGTTCCAGTGCTCGTGGTTGCCCTGGCCGCCGATGACGTAGCTGTGCCGCAGCGCGGCGAACCCCCAGAAGTTCTCCGCGA
The DNA here is from genome assembly GCA_027326205.1 of Actinomycetota bacterium. Lineage (GTDB taxonomy): Bacteria > Actinomycetota > Actinomycetes > Streptosporangiales > Streptosporangiaceae > Trebonia. Next base: position 15,693 of record DAHWEX010000706.1, on the reverse strand, counting down.
TGTCCCGGTACTTCGGGTCGCCGGTCACCTCCCACATCCGGAGCGCGGCGAGGATCTTCGGCGTGTTCACGTTGCACTGCTCGCCGGCCAGGTCGTCCCGGCCCGCCGCGAGCGGGTCGAGGAACCACGCGTGGTAAAAGCGCTGCGCCGTGGCCAGGTACCGCTCGTTCCCGGTGATGGCGTACAAGTTCACCAGCGCCTCGGGCAGCCCGCCGAACTCCACGGCCAGGATCCGCTGCATGTGCGCGTAGGACAGCGGGGCGGTCCGCCGGTCCACCCAGTCGGCCAGCCGGGCCGCGACGCCAAGCGCCTGGTCGCAGCCGGCCAGCTCGTACTGGTCGATCAGCCCCGCCAGGTACTTGTGGATCATGTAGTACGGCGACCAGACCCGGCTGGTCTGGCCGGCCTCCAGCCAGTCGAAGAACACCTCGGGGAACGCCGACAGGTAACCGGGCGAGAACCCCGCCCGCGGGGCCGCCCGCTGCAGGCTCGCCAGCTCGCCGACGAGGTACGCCCCGGCCGACCTGGCCGCGGCGTTGCCGGTGTTCGCGTAGCTGATCGCCAGGCCGGACAGCAGGTGACCGACGGTGTGCCCGCGCACCAGCGAGCCAGGGCTTTCCCAGCCGCCGCACGGACGGGCGGGCGACGGCCGGCCGTAGTTCAGCCGGAACGTGTGCAGCATCCGGTCCGGGTCAAGGAACCGCAGGTAGCTGAGGTTCCGCAGCTGGTTGTCACGGAACGGGGAGTCGAGCAGCCGCACCGCGGACAGCGGGTACGCGGCGGCGGCGCCCGCGGTGCCGTCCGGCGTGTAGCCGCTGGCCGCGCGCCGGTAGGCCGGGCCCGCTTCGCTGTCGCGCCACCACGCCGAGGCGTGCCCGGCCCCGACGAGGGCGGCGTCCGCCGCGAGCACGGCGCCGCCGCCTAGCAGGGCCATCGCCTGCCGCCTGGTGAACTCCCGCACGAGAATTGCCGCCCTTACCAGCCGCCGCGCTGTCCTGGCTTACCCGCCAGGGCGACCGGCATATCTCAACGCTTTCTCACTTGTCCCTTCACTGTCCGTGCGGCCTGTCCCTCACGTCAAGATCTTGTCCGCCTCTTGGGTAAGAGAACGGAAATAACTTGCCAGATCTTCACTGGTTGCGGGCCCGCGCCGGGCCGGGGACGTTCAGCGGTCCCCGGGCCGCACCGCCGTTTCGGGCCGCACCGCCGCCAGGCGGACCCGGTTCTCAAGCCGCCCGTGTTCTCAGGCCGGCACGTGGCCCGCGGGTGCGGCCCGGCCGGCCGGCGCCGCGGCGAACTCCGCGATCCCCTCGGCGAACGGCACGGACGCCCGCCACCCGAGTTCCCGTCCGATGCGCTCGCTCGACGCGGTGATGTGCCGGACGTCGCCGAGCCGGTACTCGCCGGTGATGACCGGGGCGGGGCCGTCGCACGCCTTCGCCAGGGCCGACGCCAGCTGGCCCACGGTGCGCGGGGTGCCGCTGCCGACGTTGTACGCGCGCAGCGTGCCGGGGCCACCGGGGACGCCCGCGCCCGTCACCGCGACGACCGCGGCGGCGGTGGCGCCCGCCACGTCCCGCACGTGGACGAAGTCCCGGCGCTGCGCGCCGTCCTCGAAGACCCGGGGCGCCCGGCCGGCCGCCAGCGAGGAGCGGAAGAACGACGCCACCCCGGCGTACGGGGTGTCCTGCGGCATCCCGGGGCCGTACACGTTGTGGTAGCGCAGCGCTATCGCCTGCCCGCCGGTCGACCGCGCCCACGAGGCGCTGAGGTGCTCCTGGGCGAGCTTGGTGTCGGCGTAGACGTTGCGCGGCCCGAGCGGTGCGTCCTCGGGCACCAGTTCCGGGGACAGCGGCTCGCCGCAGCGCTCGCAGCGCGGCTCGAACCTGCCCGCGTCCAGGTCTGCCGCCCGGCGCGGCGGCGGGGTCGCGGCCGTGCCGTGCCCGGCGCACGACGACCCGGTGCACAGGTAGCGGCCCTCCCCGTAGACGACCATCGACGACGCGAGCGTGAGCCGGCTCAGGCCCGCGCGGGCCATCGCGGCGAGCAGCACCGCGGTGCCCAGGTCGTTGCAGCCCGCGTACAGCGGCGCGTCGTTGAAGTCAACGCCGAGCCCGACCATCGCCGCCAGGTGGGCGACCGCGTCGACGCCGCGCAGCGCGTCGTCGACGGTCCGCGCGTCGCGCACGTCGCCGTGGACGAACTCGAAGCCGGGGCCGGCGGAGAACGGCGGGACCCCGCCGGGGTGGACGCACTCAAGCAGCGCGTCGAGCACCCGCACCTCATGACCCGCGCCGGTGAGCGCCTCGACGACATGGGATCCGATGAAGCCGGCACCGCCGGTAACCAGGACGCGCATGAGCCGAGACTACGGAAGCCGCCGGCCGGAGGTTCACGGGAATGGCAGGATTTTACTATTTCGTAAGGTATCGATTGATTCTTAATTCGTAAGGTGAATTGTCCTCCCGGCTGACGCCGGATGCCATGTAATACAGGGCATGACCCTCAGCAGCACCCTGGGCCTCCTGCCGCGTTCACGGGACGCCGCGGCGCCGGCCCCCGCCGGGCCCGCCCGGCAGCCGTGGACCTTCCGCGCCGCCCGGCTCGCCGCCGCACTGGCCGGCCTCGCCGCGGTCGGCGTGTACCTGTTCGTCGCGCTGAGCCGGCTGAACTACCCGTTCGCGGTGGAGCCGCTGGAGGGCAACTCGCTCATCGAGGTGCACCGGATCCTGGCCGGGCAGCCGCTGTACCCGGCGCCGGGCGTGCGGTTCGTGCCGGACGGGTACCCGCCGCTGTACTTCTACGTGTCGGCGCTGGCGGCCACGGTGCTCGGCGGCACGTACCTGCCGCTGCGGGTGGTGTCCCTGGTGTCCTCGCTCGCCTGCTTCGCGCTGCTCGGCGGCCTGGTCCGCAGGGAGACCGGCAGCGCGGCGGCCGGGGCCGGCGCGGCGGGCGTGTTCGCGGCGACCTACTTCGCCACGGGCGCCTGGTTCGACGTGGGCCGGGTCGACTCGCTGTTCCTCGCGCTCAGCATCGCGGCCCTGTACGCCGTCCGCACCATGCACGGCACCCGTGGCGCCGTCGCGGCCGGCCTGCTGCTCGCCGCCGCGGCCCTGACCAAGCAGACCGGGCTCGCCGAGACCGCCGCGGTGCTCGCCGTGCTGCTGCCGACCCCCCGGCGCCGGCTCGCCGTCGTCGCCGCGCTGACGTGGGCCGCGGCCTTCGGCGCCGCCACGCTCGCCATCTGGCAGGCCGACGGCCGCTGGTACCTGTTCTACGTCTTCGAGCTGATGCGGAAGCAGGCGCTGACCTACGGCAACTTCGGCTGGTTCTGGACGCTCCTGCTGACCGCGCTCGGCCTGGCCGCGTGCGCCGCGCTGATCGGCGCGCGGCGGGTGCCCCGCGAACTGCTGGCCGGCTGCGCGGCGCTCGTCGTCGAGGGCTACGCCACCCTCGTGCACAGCGGCGGCTCCGTCAACGACGTGCTGCCCGCCTACCTCGCGGTGGCGCTGCTCGCGGGCCTGGCGCTCGGCAGCCAGGTCCGGTGGGTCACCGCGGTGGCGGGCCTGCTCGTCCTCGCCCAGACCGTCCTCCTGCTGGCCGTCGCGCACCCGTCGCAGGCGATCCCCGCCAGCGCCGACCGGGCCGCCGGCGAACGGCTGGCCGCGGGGATGCGCGCGCTCGGCGGGGACGTCTACGTGCCTGCCGAGCCCGCCCTGAGCCTGCTGGCCGGGACGACGCCCTCCGCGCACCCGGGCGCGGTGTACGACGTGATGCGCGCCTCGGACAAGTCCGCGATCGAGCGCTACCGCGGCAGCGCCGAGGCGGCCGTCGCCGCCCGCCGGTACAGCGCGATCATCAGCGACGGGGCCGGCCCGCCGCTCTACGACCCCCCGGACCTCACCCGGGACTACGAGGAGTGCCTGCAGCCGCTGCCCGCGGGCCCGGGCACGCTGCTCGTCCCGGTCGCGCAGAGCGGCCCGCGCCCGGCCGTGGTCTGGATTCCCCGGGGCGGCCGCACCTGCCAGTCCGTCATCGGCGTCCTCAACGGCGGTGCGGGGGCAGGCTCATGACGACGAAGACGCGCCTGCCCGCCCCGCCCGGGCCGTTCCGCGAGTCGTTCTGGCGCAGCCCGGTCCGCGGCCCCTGGCTGACCTCGGTGCTCGGGCTGCTGCTGCTGGCGGGCATCCCCGTCATGTTCGTGACCGGCCTGCTCTCCTACGCCGCGTACAACCCGGACCTCGCCCTGGTCAACGACGAGACGCCGGACAAGGGGCTGCTCGGCTTCTACCTGTTCTCCTGGCCCACCCACCCCGTCTGGCTGTACCGGCTCAACCAGGGGACGCACGTCACCCTGGGGCTGATGCTGGTCCCGATCGTGCTGTTCAAGCTCTGGTCGGTGCTGCCGAAGCTGTTCGAGTGGCCGCCGGTGCGCTCGCTGGCGCACCTGCTGGAGCGCGTCACGCTCGCGGCGGTCGTCGGCGGGATCATCTTCGAGCTGGTCACCGGGATCTTGAACATCCAGACGTACTACAAGTTCCCGGGGAACTTCTACCCGCTGCACCTCTACGGCGCCTGGGTGTTCTTCGCCGGGTTCGTCGCCCACGCGGCGATCAAGATGCCGGCCCTGGTCAGGTCGCTGCGCGGGCACAGCATGATCGACGTGCTGCGCACCAACCTCAAGGACACCCGGCCGGAGCCGCTGGACGCCGGGGGCCTCGTGGCCCTGCGGCCCGGCCCGCCGACGATTTCCCGGCGCGGCGTGCTGGCGTTCGCCGGCGGCGCGTCGGCACTGGTCGGCCTGCTGTCCGTCGGGCAGTCCCTGGGCGGGCCGTTCCGTAAGACCGCGCTGCTCGCCCCGCACGGCCAGGAGCTGGCAGGCGCGAACCCCGACTTCCAGGTCAACATGACCGCACGCGACGCCGGGGTCATGGCGGCGCAGACCACGGCGGATACCTGGCGGCTCACCCTGCTCACCGAGCACGTCACGCCGGCCGCCGGCCCGGTGGCGGGCACCGACACGGTCAAGTCCGTCACCACGCTGACCCGGGCCGACCTGCTCCGCATGGAGCAGCACACCGTCAGCCTGCCGATCGCCTGCGTCGAGGGCTGGTCCACCGACAACCAGACCTGGACCGGGGTGCGGCTCTCCGACCTCGCCAGGCTGGCCGGCGTCCCCCAGCCGCTGAGCATGCTGACCCGGTCGCTGCAGCGGGGCGGCGCGTTCAGCCGGGCGGTCATGTCGGTGGAGCAGGTCATGGCCGCGGACTCGCTGCTCGCGCTGCGGGTGAACGGCGCGGACCTCACCCTCGACCACGGTTACCCGGCCCGGGTGATCGTGCCCGACTGCCCCGGCGTGCACAACACCAAGTGGGTCGCCAGCCTGACGTTCCGGAGGTAAGCATGCGCTGGTTCAGGCGGCTGTACGGGTCCAACCCGCTTCACCTGCTGGTCACGATCGCGTGCTTCGCGATCGCCGGCTACGCCGCGAACAAGCTGCGGGCCGGCGACGTCAAGGGCATCCTCGTCTGGCTCGCCGCCGCGGTCATCGGCCACGACCTGATCCTGTTCCCGCTCTACGCGATCGCCGACCGCTCGGTCATGGCGGTGTTCCGGCGCCGCCCGCCGCGGCTGCCCGCCGTGCCGTGGATCAACTACCTGCGGGTCCCGGTGGTGTTCTCCGCGATCCTGCTGATGATCTGGTGGCCGCTGATCTTCCGGCTGCCCACCGACTTCACCGCCAAGACGGACCTGTCGCTCAGCCCCTACCTGGGCCGCTGGCTCGCCGTGACCGGCGGGCTGTTCCTGCTGTCCGCGCTCGCGTACGCCGTGCGGCTGGCCGTCAGCGGCGGTCGGCGGCGCTCCCCGTCGCGCGGTGAGCCAGCCAGTTCGCTGATGTCTGCGGGCCGGGATTACTCCGGCCGCTGAGACCGGGCCGGGCGGGCGCCCGCGGCCGGCGGCCGGCCGTGCCCGAAGCTAAAACGTCCGGTTAGCGCCACGCCCAGACCGGCTGCTCGTAATGGGCGACGCGGTGCACCTCGCCGCGGCAGGCGATGCGGCAGAACTGGTGGACGACCGCGGCGGTGGGCGCGTGCAGGTAGCCGCCGAGCAGCGGAAGCTGGATGACCGGCGCGGCGGACTCCGGGATGGAGATCAGCCGTGGCTCGACGTCGAAGTCGGCGAGCGGTATCTGGTGGACGGAGGCGACCTCGGCCTCGCTGCCGGTCAGCCGGCCCGTCTGGCCGGCCCAGCAGACGACGGGCGTGATGACGTAGCCCGAACGCGTGGGGAAGTCGTCGAGCACCCCGAGGACGGAATCAGGCCCGAGTTCGAGCCCAACCTCCTCGGCCAGTTCACGCAGCGCGCCGGCGGCCGCGGCCTCGCCATCCTCCCGCCGGCCGCCCGGCAGCGCCCACTGCCCGGCATGGGCGCGCAGCCGGGAGGCCCGCCGCGTGATCAGCAGGCAGGGCACCCCGTCCCTGACGGTGACGCAGACGGCCACCGCCGCCTGCTTCAGCTCCGGCCGGTCCACGGCCAGGCGCGGAAACCCGGTCACCCGCCCGGCGACGGTATCCCGGTCGATCGGCGTGCCGGCGGTTTCCACCGTTTGAGGATAATCGATGGATGAATTTCGTGAACTTGTCCGTTGGGCCGGCTTTCTGCCCGCTTCGCGGCTGAGCTGGCTGCTGACCAGGGCGGCGATGCGCCTGGGCGGCATGTCGCCGTGCGGGAGCGGCAGCAGGCGGCCGGCGGCCCGCCGCCTCGAACTCCCGCCGGTGCACCCGGAGGGCGGCGACGAGGTCAGCCGCGGTCACCGAAGCCGTCGAGCAGCCGGCGGCCGATGATCATCTTCTGGATCTCCGCGGTTCCCTCCCCGATGATCAGCAGGGGCGCGTCCCGGTAGAGCCGCTCGATCTCGTACTCCCGCGAGTAGCCGTAGCCGCCGTGGATGCGCAGCGAGTCCTCCACGACTTCCTGGCAGTACTCGCCGGCCAGGTACTTCGCCATGCCCGCCTCGAGGTCGCTCTGCTCGCCGCTGTCCTTGCGGCGCGCGGCCATCACCATCATCTGGTGGGCGGCGGTGACCTTGACGGCCATCTCCGCCAGCTTGAACTGGATCGCCTGGTGCTGCGCGATGGGCTTGCCGAACGTCTCCCGCTGCCGCGCGTACCCGATCGCGAGCTCGAGGGCTCGGTAACTGACCCCGCAGGCGCGGGCGGCGACGTTGACCCGGCCGACCTCGATCCCGTCCATCATCTGGTAGAAGCCCTGCCCGGGGCGCATCCCGAGCACCCGCGTCGCCGGGATCCGGCACTCGTCGAGCAGGAGCTCGGTCGTGTCGACCCCCCGGTACCCCATCTTGTGGATCTTGCCGGGAACCGTCAGCCCCGGCCGGGTGGTCCCGAAGCCGGGCTCCTTCTCGATCAGGAACGTCGTCAGGTTGGCGTGCGGCTTGGCCGCGCCCTCCGGGGTGCGGGCGAGCAGCGCGACGAGGCCGGCGCTCGCGCCGTTGGTGAGCCACATCTTCTGCCCGGACAGCAGGTAGTCCTCGCCGTCGGGCCGGCCGGCGGTGCGGATCGCGGCGACGTCCGACCCGAGGCCCGGCTCGGACATGGAGAAGGCGCCGCGTATCTCGCCGGCCGCCATCCGGGGCAGGAACGCGGCCTTCTGCTCCTGCGTCCCGTGCCTGGCGATCAGGTAGGCGACGATGAAGTGCGTGTTGAGGATGCCGGACACGCTGATCCAGCCACGGGAAAGCTCCTCGACGACCAGCGCGTACGTCAGCAGCGACTGCCCGAGGCCGCCGTAGCGCTCGTCGATGAACAGGCCGAACACGCCGAGGTCCCGCAGTCCCGCGACGATCCGCTCGGGGTAGGTGTCGGAGCGGTCAAGCTCGCCCGCCACCGGGATGATCTCCGCGTCCGTGAACGCGCGGACCGTGGCGAGCATGTCCCGTTGCTCGTCCGTGAGGCCCTCGGTCTTGGTCAGGTCCAGCATCGGCACCTCTCTCTTCGCGGCAGTTACCGTTCAACGCCGGCGATCCCGCGCTCCGCCAGCCCCCGCACCTCGGCCGCGGTGAGGCCGAGAAGCGAAGCCAGGACCCGTTCGGTATCGGCTCCGAAGGCCGGCGCTGGCACGGCGCCGCCCGCGCCGTCCATGACCAGCGGAGAGCCGGGCGCGAGCAGCGGCCCGATCCCCGGCTGGCCGATCTCCCGCAGCAGCGGGTTCTTGGCGAGGTCACCCGAGCCGGCCAGGTCCGCGAAGCTCCGGTACCGCGACCAGAGCACGGACGTCCCCGCCAGGGCGGCGGAGACCTCCGCGAGGGCGCGGCCGGCGAACCAGGGCTCGAGCAGCCCGGCGATGACCTGCCGGTGCCGGTACCGCTCGCCTTCCTGCGCGAAGTCGGCGCCCAGCAGCCGTTCCAGCCCGGCGAACGTCTCGGCCAGCCCGGTGACGGCCGCCAGGTCGGCGAAGTGCCGCCTGGTCAGCGCCACGACCATGACCCGCTCGCCGTCGGCGGTCGCGAAGTCCCGGCCGAGCCCGCCGAACAGGTGGTTGCCGACCCGGGGCCGGGGGACCGGGCTCACCTGGGCCTCGGCCAGGAAGCCGAGGTGCCCGGCGACGGCGAGCGCCACGTCGGCGAGCGCGAGCGTGACCGCGCTGCCCTGCCCGGTCCGCTGACGGCGCCGCTCCGCGGCGAGCAGGCCCACGGCCGCGTAGAGCCCGCAGGCGACGTCCCAGGCGGGCAGCACGTGGTTGACCGGCCCTTCGATGCCCTCCGGGCCGGTGACCAGCGGGAACCCGGTCTCCGCGTTGACCGTGTAGTCGACCGCCGCGCGCCCGTCCCGGTGGCCCTGGATCTGCACGTGGATCAGGTCGGGCCGCAGCGCGGCCAGCGCGTCGTAGCTCAGCCAGTCCCGCCCGGTGGCGTTCGTCAGCAGGATCCCGTCGGACGCGGCGAGCAGTTCGCCGACCAGCCGGCGCCCCTCGGGGTCGCGGAAGTCCAGCGCGACCGACCGCTTGCCCTTGTTCAGCGCGGTCCAGTACAGGCTCGTGCCCGACGGCGCGAGCGGCCACCGGTGCAGGTCGGGGCCGCCGCCCACCGGGTCGATCCTGATCACCTCCGCGCCGAGCTGCGCCAGCGTCATGCCGCCGAGCGGCGCGGCGACGAAGCTGGACACCTCCAGCACGGTCAGCCCGTCCAGCGGCGCGCTGCTCACGATGGTCCCCCTTGTCGGCCGGCTTCCCGTTAGGAGTATCCCGAACGGCCGGGTGCTCCGCCACGACAGGTACCCGTCGCGGCCCGTCCGCCGTTGACGCGAACCGGGCGCCGGCCAGCGACGTTCATCCCGCCGAAGGCGGGGGAGGTGCTCGTCGTCAGACCCACCTTCGCGGGCCGGCGATGATCACGGATGTCCTGGGCACCGCGGAAATAAAGTGCGCTATGCGAGCACCTTATTTCCGCGCAACCAAGAGTTTCCGCGATCATGCTGTCGGCAATAAAGCCGATTGCCCGATATGTCTGATGCGTCCCGCCGGTATCCGGTACCGCGACCGGCTCTTACGGTAGCCGGGAGTACGGGTGAAGCCGGCGAGGCAGCGGTCGAGGTCGGGGTCGCCAGCTTCGCGATGCGTGGGTCCAGTTCTTCGTCCGGGACGAAAAACCTCAACAGCCGCAACCGGATACCCCGCTACGCCGTCTACAGAGACGGCCGATATGTCTACCTAATAAGGGAAATACCATGATTCATTTGCGGCCTTTTACTCGCGCGACGGGCATTGCCGGCCTCTCCGTCCTTGGCCTCGCCGCGGGGCTTGCGCTGTCGGCCTGCAGCGCCAGCGGGTCCTCCGCCGCCGGCGCCGCATCCGGTGCCGTCGCGTCCGCCGCCACGTCCTCGGCCACGTCCTCGGCCGGCCAGGCCGCCGCTAGCCCGGCCGGGGCTTCCGCACCGGGTGCCACCGCTGCGGCTTCCGGTGCCACGTCCGCGCCGGTACAGAAGTTTCCCGACGGCACGTTCTACGCGCCGTCGGGAAACATCTCCTGCGAACTCAATTATCCCCTCCACGGGCAGATCGTGATGGCCTGCCAGACGATCGTGCCCCGGCTGTCGGTGCGGATGAGCGCCGCCGGAAAGTACACCATTGTCTGCACGGGCCAGAAATGCGGCCCCGATAGCCCCCAGCCGGCGCCCACCCTCGCTTACGGCAGGACGACCGTGTCAGGGCCGTTCCGCTGCACATCGGCTACAGCCGGCGTCACCTGTCTCGCCGGCGGCAAGGGCTTCCAGATCTCCCGCTCGGGCGTCACCCCGGTTTCTTCCTGATCCGCATGCGAATGGAACGCGGTGACGCAGAGACCAACTGGCTCACCCGCTGCGCGACGTGATGGCCGATATGCTGCGCCGGGGGCCGGGCGGCGAGGGCGGCGCCAGGCGGAGCACCCGGCCGTTCGGTATCAGCCTGCTCGTGACTCGGACTCCGGCGCCAGGCGCGGGGCCGGGGCCTGGGCCGGGCGGAGCGAGCCGGCGGCGGCGAACGCGGCCAGGAACAGGACGGCGATCACCCACAGGGAGCTGAGCAGGCCGGCCGACTCGGCGAGCAGGCCGACGGCGGGCGGGCCGGCCAGCCCGGCGAAGTAGCCGACGGAGGAGACGACGCTGATCCGCGCGGTCGGGTCGGGGCCGGTCTGCGCGGCCGACGACGTGCCGAGCGGGAAGCCCAGGGAAACGCCGACTCCCCACAGCACCACGCCGCCCAGCACCGCCCAGCGGTTCCCCGGCACGATGAACAGCACGATGCCCGCGACGCCCAGGGCGGTGGTGAGCTGGAGGGCGCGGACCCGGCCGAGGCGGTCGACGACCGGGCCCGCGAAGATCCTGGCGCCGCCCTCGCTGACCGCGAACACGGTGAAGTACAGGGCGGCGACCGCGGCGCTCTGGCCGTGGTCGTTCTTCACCGCCAGGGTGAGCCAGCTATTCGCCCCGGTCTCGCCGAACTCGCAGCCGAACATCACCACGCCGATGAGCAGCAGCCGCCAGTCCAGCCAGCCGCGCAGCCAGTGGCGGAGCCGGGTGGCCCGGTCCGGCCGGGGAGCGTCCCCGGCGGGCGGCGCGTGCTCCCCGGCCGGGATGCCCGCCGCCGCCGCCAGGCCGGCCGCCACGATGACCACCGCCTCGCCGATCATCTGCGCGGCCGGGCCGATGCCGAGGGCCGCGCAGGCCGCGCCGACCCCCGACCCGGCGGCGGCCCCGATCGACCAGGCGGCGTGCATCCCCGGCATGAGGGTCCGCCCGGCGTCCTGCTCGACGGCGGCGCCCTCGACGTTGATCAGCACGTCCAGCAGGCCGATCCCCGCCCCGGTCACGATGAAGGTGACCGCGAGCAGCGCAAGCGAGCGGGCCAGCAGCGCGATCCCCATCAGGGCCACCGCGGCGCCGACCGCCGTGACCGCGGCGGCCACGGCGGCGCGGCCGCCCAGCCGGCGCCGCACCGGGGTCGAGGCGGTCAGCCCGAGGATCCCGCCGACGGTCACGCCCGCGAGCAGCAGGCCGATCGTGCCCGTGCTGATGTCCAGGCTCGCCTTGATCGCCGGCAGCCGGGGACCCCACGCGGAGATCGTGATCCCGCCCAGGCCGAACGCGGCCGTGACCGACCACCGCCAGCGGGACAGCTCCGATGATGACGGCACGTCCGTTCGCCTTCCCCGCGTAAAACTTTCCAGTGGAAAGTATCACGGCTCCAGGCCTCCACCAGGAGCTCGTCCCGGGAGGAGAAGTAGTGGCGCAGCGCGGTGTGCGACACGCCGATCGCCTCGCCCACGGTCCGCAGCGACGCCCGGTCCACGCCGCGCTGCGCGAGCAGGGCGATCACGCTGTCCAGGATCTGCTGCCGCCGCCGCACCCCTTTGGGGTACGAGCGGCGCCCGGTTCGCTGCTCCGTCACGCCGCCATCGTAGGCGTGGCCCGAGGTAACGCGAGCGCGCAACCGCCCCGGTGGCCCTCGGCGGTCACCGCCCCGCACTCCTCGCACACCAGGTGCGCGTAGCAGGCGGCCTCGCCGCCTTCGTCGCCGGCGATCATCCGCAGCGTGGCCGGGCCAGGCTCCGAAGTCCCGTCCGGCGCGGGAGCCCCGGCGTCGTCGCCTTGCTCGTTCATTCCCTCATCGTAGGCACCGCCCGCCCGGTGGTCCACGCTTACGAGGTTGATCAAAATCAATGATTGATCAAAATCAACGTTGACGATGTTCCCGTCGCGCCGGTTATCGTGCGGTCATGACGCAACTGATCGATGCGCCCGCCGGGCTCAAGGGGGTCGTCGTCGCGGAGACCGCGATCGGCGACGTGCGCGGCGGGGAGGGCTTCTACCACTACCGACAGTACGACGCGACCGCGCTCGCCCGGGGCCGGACCTTCGAGGAAGCCTGGTACCTGGTGCAGGCCGGCGAACTGCCCGGGCCGGCCGAACTGGCCGCCTTCGCCCGGCGCACCGCAGGCCACCGCGCGCTGTCGCCGCGCGTCGCGGCCGCGCTGCCCGCGATCGCGGCCCTGGCCTCGGCGGACCGGCCGCTCCAGGCGCTGCGCGCCGCGTACGAACTGGTGGTGCTCGACCAGGACATGGCCCCCTGGCTGGACATCAGCGCCGTGGAACTGGCCAGCCAGGCGATCGTCACCGGGGCGGTCTTCCCCACGCTGGCGGCCGGCCTGCACCGGCTGGCCCGCGGCGAGCGCCTGATCGCGCCGCGGTCCGACCTCGGTCACGTGGCCAACTACCTGTACATGCTCGACGGCGCGGAGCCCTCCGCCGACCGGGTGCGTGCCCTGGAGACCTACCTGATCTCCACCATCGAGCACGGCTTCAACGCCTCGACCTTCACCAGCCGGGTGGTCACCTCGGCCGGCGCCGACCTCGGCTCCGCGGTGATCGCGGCCATCGGGGCGCTGTCGGGGCCGCTGCACGGCGGCGCGCCCTCGCGCGTCCTGGACATGCTCGACGCGATCGGCACGCCGGACCGGGCCGACGGCTGGATCAGGGCCGTCATCGCGGGCGGCGGCACCGTGATGGGCTTCGGGCACCCGGTCTACCGTACCGAGGACCCGCGCAACGTCATGCTGCACCGGATAGCGGAGGAACTCGGCAGCCCGCGCCTGGAACTCGCCGAGGCCGTGGAGGCCAGCGCGCTCAAGGCCTTCCACGAGCTGAAGCCGGGCGTGCCACTGCACGCCAACGTCGAGTTCTACGCCTCGCTCGTGCTCGACGCGGTCGGCCTGCCGCGGCCGCTGTTCACCCCGACCTTCGCCGTCAGCCGGGTGATCGGGTGGGCCGCGCACATCGCGGAGCAGGCCGGGAACAACAAGATCATCCGCCCGTCGGCTCGCTACACCGGCCCAGCGCCATCGGTGAACGGCGCCCTCGGTTGACGCCGCGGCCGCCGCCTAGTCAACATTGATTATGTGACCCACTCCGTCAGCGCGGCGGATGCCGCCCGAAGGCTCGGCGTCAAGCCCGCCACCCTGTACGCGTACGTCAGCCGGGGCACGCTGACCAGGCAGCGCGGCGCCGACGGCCGGACGAGCCTGTTCGACGCCGACGAGGTCGAGCGGCTCGCCCGGCGCGGCCGCCCGCGCCGCCCGGCGGGCACCCTCGACCTCACCGTCGAGTCGCGGATCACCGAGATCGGCGCCGACGGCCTGCGGTACCGGGGGCACGACGTGCTCGGGCTCGCGGTCAGCCGCTCCTTCGAGGACGTCGCCGAACTGCTCTGGACGGGCGCGCTCCCGGCCGAAGGCGCAACGGCCTGGCGGGCGCCGGCGGCGGCGCTCGAGGTGGGCCGGGCCGCGCAGGCGGCGCTGCCGGACGGCATCGCGCCGCTGGAGCGGATGCAGGTGATCGTCCCGGCGATGGCGGTCACCGACCCGCTGCGGCTGCGCCTCGACCGGCCGGCGGTCATCACGGCGGCCAGGTCCATCGTCGCCGGCCTGGTCGGGTGCCTGCCGTGCCAGGCCGGCGGCGGCGCGCCGCCGGACGACGCGGGCGCGCCGGTCGCCGAGCGGCTCTGGGCCCGGCTGAGCGGCCGGCGCCCGACCCGGGCGATGCTGCGCCTGCTGTCGGCCGCGCTCGTCCTGCTCGCCGACCACGAGCTCGCGGTGTCCACCCTGGCCGCGCGGACCACGGCGTCGGCCCGGGCGGACCCGTACGCGGTGGTGTCGGCCGGCCTCGGCGCGGTGAGCGGCACCCTGCACGGCGGCGCGTCGCTCGGCGTCGAGACGCTGCTCGCGGCGGTGAGCGACCCGGTGGACGCCCCGCGCGCCGTGGGCGACGTGCTGCGCCGGGGGGAGAGGATCCCTGGATTCGGGCACGCGGTGTACCGGGGCCAGGACCCGCGCGGTCGGCTGCTGCTCGACCTGATCCGCCGCGCGGCGCCGAACGCGCGCAAGGTCGCCGTCGCCGACGCCATCATCGCCGAGGTCAGGCGCCGGTCGCTGCCGGAGCCGAACATCGACCTCGCGCTCGGCACCCTCACCAGCGCGGCCGGGATGACCCGGGGCGCCGGCGAGGCGATCTTCGCCGTGGCCCGCACGGCGGGCTGGACCGCGCACGCCCTGGAGGCCTACGAGGCGGGCACGCTGCTGCGCCCGCGCGCCTCCTACACCGGTCCCTGACGGCCCGGCTTCACTCCCGGTAACGGGTTTTGTCTCGGAACTGCGGTCGCGTAGCCGGGCGAATGGGGTCACTGCTTGCGCCGGTACCGCCTGTTCGGGCTGCGAGGCGGTGCGGTTGGCTCAATAAGGCCTTTGGCGATCAGCTCATCCAGCGCCTTGGTGACCCCGCTCCTGCTGGCGCCGATCGCCTGCTGCAACTCCTCGCGGGTCACGGGCTCCGCTTGGGCGAGCACATCGAGGATGCGTCGCTGAGGCTGCCGCCTGGTGCGGGCCCGGGTGCCGCCGACCCTGGAAGACCAGGTGACAGTCGGTAGGAACCGTCATCGCGGGCCGCCCGGACCCGGCCGAGCGCCAGGCGAGTTCCACGCCGTCAGGCCGGCGGAATCGGTGCAGTGGCAGGTCTGTCATGGACACCGCTCTACCATGTCCGGTCGGGCGGGGGAGCGGCCTTAGCTCAGCGGCTGGCCCTGGGACGCGCCCCAGGAGTCCGGGATCACGTCGTAGTGGCCGCCGGCGAACAGCGAGATCTGCGCGGTGAGCGCCGCGTCGCCGGTGATCGTCAGGCCTTGGCCAGACCGCAGGACGGCGACGATCTCCGCGTAGTTGCTGCGCTCCAGGTATTCCTTGATCGCCTCGATGCCGTCGGCGGCGGTCGGGTAGGACTGCAGGAACGTGACGCCGTCCCCGTCCGACTGGATCGGCACCCCGCCGCAGCAGGGCTGGCTCACGTTGATGGGGTTGTTCGCGCCGACGAGCCCGGTGGGCGGAGTGCCGGCCTCGTTCTGCATCCAGTAGCCGATCGACACGATGTTCGCGGCGGTGAGCGGGGCGCCCAGCGCGGTCAGGATCGCCTCGGACCAGGCCTTCTGGTTCTCGCCGGTCGGGGTCTGGTTCTCCGCCGTCGCCACCGGCGTCAGCCCGCCCGCGCCGGTCGCGGCCGGGGGCGTGGCGGGGGTCGCGGCCGGCGCCGCCGACGTGCTCGGCGCGGCGGCGGGGTGCCGCGCCGGCGTGGCGGTCTTGGCCGGCGTGGGCTT
>DAHWEX010000672.1 GCA_027326205.1 Actinomycetota bacterium | reverse complement strand
CAGGCTGAACGCGTCCCTGGTCAGCCCGGCCAGGGTGTCTCCCACGCCGCCGAACTGGCTGCCGCTGGTGCCGCCCGTGTCCCGGTAGCGGCGCGCGGCGCGGCAGATCGGGCACCACTGGCACTCCGGGGGCTCGTCGGTCAGCTCCTCGGTGGTCGCGGTCTCCCAGACGTCGGCGTCCTTGACGGCGCGGCCGCCGCCTCCGAACGTTGACCGCACCCGGCCCGCGACCTCGCGGCCGAGGCTCTTGGCGCCGGCCCTCATCAGCCACCGCTGGAAATCACCAACCGGGTCGCTTCCCTGCTCAGTGCTCATACTGACGAGACTAACGCGCTTTGCCTACTGGTACAGCGGACCGGTAACCCTGCCACCGGATGGGTACGCGGCGGCGCAGGCGCCGTCCCGGGGCTCCGCCCCGGCGAGGTGGCTACGGGGGAGGGACTCCCCCGTGATTGGGGGGTCCTCGGGGGATCATTCCCCCGGGGGAAATACTGCTACAGCTCTACCACGAAGGGGACCCGGGTGGCGCGGAAGTGGCCGACGTTGACGCACTCGGTCCGCCCGATCCGCACCCGGCGGGCGAGCGGGTTGTGCACGTGGCCGAAGAGCGCGTACCGGGGCTGCGTGCGGCGGATCGCCTCGAGCAGCGCGGTCGAGCCGGTCTCCATGCGGCGCGCCTGCACGTCGTAGAGCAGTTCGGGGACCGCCGGCGGGATGTGCGTGCACAGCACGTCCACCGCGCCGACCGCGTCGAGCTTTTCCGCGTAGCGCGGCGGCGGCACCTCGTTCGGCGTCCGGTACGGGGAGATCAGGCCGGCGCCGACGAAGCCGAACGTGACCCCGCCGACCTCCACCGCGGCGCCGTCGATGACCTGGTGCCCCGGCTTGCGGAAGGAGTCCCACAGGGGCGGCACGTCCACGTTGCCGTAGGTGAGGTAGGCCGGCTCGCGCAGCGCCGCGAAGAGCGCCGCGTACTGCCTGGCGATCGCCTCGTTGAAGAGCGCCGGCAGGTCGGTGCCCCGCTGCGCGGCCAGCCTGGCGGCGATCCCGGCGGTGAGCGCCCTCGCCTCGTCGAACCGGCGCGCGGTGCGCAGCGCGATGTACTCCCTGGCGTATTCCGCCCCGTAGAGCTCGGCGAATATGCCCTGGGTATGGTCCGCGTAGTCGAGGAACAGCAGCATGTCGCCGAGGCAGATCAGCATGTCCGCGCCGTCGCCCGCCGTCGCCAGGGCGTCGGTCGTGCCGTGCACGTCACTTACTACATGGACCCTCATGGGATAAAACATAGACTCGGGTGGACGGAGAACGGAGAGGTCCTTGCGCGAGTACAGCATTCCTGCCCTGGCAGAGATCCCGGCGTCCGCCAGCGCCGCCGACGTGGTGACGCGCCGCGCCGCGGAGCAGCCGCGGGCCGTCATGCTCCGCCGCAAGACGGCGGACGGCACCTGGGCCGATGTCACCGCCGCCCAGTTCAGGGACGAGGTACACGCCCTCGCCAAGGGATTCATCGCGGCCGGCGTGCGCTCCGGGATGCGTATCGCGCTGATGTCGCACACCCGGTACGAGTGGACGCTCATCGACTACGCGCTCTGGACCGCGGGCGCGATCGTGGTGCCGATCTACGAGACCTCGTCCGCCGAGCAGGCCGAGTGGATCCTCCGCAACTCGCAGGCGCACGCCGTTATCGCGGAGAACGACACGTTCGCCGCGATGATCGGCGAGGCGCGGGACCGGCTGCCCGCCCTTGAGCACCTCTGGCTGCTGGACACCCTGCCGTCGCTCACCGCCGCCGGGGCCGGCGTCCCCGCGGCGGAGCTTTCCGGCCGGGCGGCGCGGGCCGCGGACATCGCCACGATCATCTACACGTCGGGGACCACCGGCCGTCCCAAGGGCTGCGAGCTCACCCACGAGAACCTGCTGGCCGTCGTCAGGAACGCGTTCATGGGCCCGCTGGCCTCGATTCACTCCGACGGCAAGGCGACCACGCTGCTGTTCCTGCCGCTCGCCCACGTCTTCGCCAGGGTCATCGAGGTGGGCACCCTGGAGGCCGGCATCGTGCTCGGGCACTGCACGGACATGAACGACCTGCTGCCCGACCTCGGCACGTTCTCCCCGACGTTCGTGCTCGCGGTGCCGCGCGTGTTCGAGAAGGTCTACAACGGCGCGGAGGCCAAGGCGGCCGGCGAGGGCAAGGACAAGATCTTCGCGCGCGCCGCCCAGGTCGCGGTCTCCTACAGCGAGTCGCTCGACGCGCCCGGCGGGGCCGGCCTCGGCCTGCGGCTCGCGCACGCCGTGTTCGACCGGCTCGTCTACGGCAAGCTCCGGGCCGCGCTCGGCGGCAAGGCCGCGTGGGCGATCTCCGGCGGCGCGGCCCTCGCGCCCCGGCTCGGTCACTTCTTCCGCGGCATCGGGGTCTGTGTCCTGGAGGGGTACGGCCTGACCGAGACGACCGCTCCGGTCTCGGTGAACCGTCCGGACCGGCAGAAGATCGGCTCCGTCGGCCAGCCGCTGCCCGGCGTCGCCGTCCGGATCGCCGACGACGGCGAGGTCCTGGTGCGCGGCAAGTCGATCTTCCCCGGCTACTGGGAGGACGAGGCGGCCACCAAGGACGCCTTCACCGACGGCTGGTACGCCACCGGGGACATCGGCGAACTCGACGACGAGGGCTTCCTGACGATCACCGGCAGGAAAAAGGAGATGATCGTCACCGCCGGCGGAAAGAACGTCGCGCCTGCCGTCCTCGAGGACCGCATGCGGATGCACGCGCTGATCTCCCAGTGCATGGTGGTCGGCGATGGGCGGCCGTTCGTCGGGGTGCTGGTGACGATCGACCCCGAGGCGTTCGGCCCGTGGAAGGCGCGGCTCGGCAAGCCCTCCGCCGCCACCGTCGCCGGCCTGCGGGACGACCCGGACCTGAACGCCGAGGTCCAGGCGGCCGTGGACGACGCCAACAAGGCCGTCTCGCGGGCGGAGTCGATCAGGAAGTTCCGCATCCTCGACGGGGACTTCACCCAGGAGCAGGGCCACCTCTCGGCCAAGCTCGGCATCAAGCGCGCGGTCCTGGCCAAGGAGTTCGCTCACGAGATCGAGGCCCTGTATTCCTGACCCGGGGGAATGATCCCCCGGGGACCCCCGCATCACGCAATGGCCTCGCCGGGCGGTCGCCCCCGCGCTGCGCGCCTGTTGCTGTTATCCGTCGATAAGGGTGCGCAGGCGGCCGGCGGTGAGGTCCCAGTTCCAGTCGCGCTCCACCCAGGCGCGGCCCTTTTCGCCCATGGCCTTCGCGCCCGCCGGGTCTTGCAGCAGGGCGGTCAGGCGCCGCTCCAGGGCGGCGACGTCGCGGCCGCCGACGACGTAGCCCGTCTCGCCGTCCAGGATCGCGTCGGGGGCGCCGCCGGAGTCGCCGCCGACGACCGGGAGGCCGGTCGCGGAGGCCTCCAGGTAGACGATGCCGAGGCCCTCCACGTCCAGGCCGCCCCGCCGGGTCCGGCACGGCATCGAGAAGACGTCGCCCGCCGCGTAGTGCGCCGGAAGCTCGCCCTGCGGAACCGGGCCGGTGAAGTAGACCGAGGGGCGGCTCTCCCCCCGCCGGATCTCGCTGACGGGCCGCGCGGCGCCGTGGCCCGCTGCCTGCCCGGCCTGCCCGGCGGCGTGGATCTCAGCGGCGAGGCCGAGTCGCCGCGACAACTCGTGCAGGGACCCCGCGTACGAGCCGCCGCCGACGATGAGCAGGGCGGCGTCGGGGATCCGTTCGAGGACCGCCGGCCAGGCCCGCAGCAGGGTGTCCTGGCCCTTGCGGGCGACAAGGCGAGACACGCAGACGACGACCGGGCGGCCGGCCAGGCCGTAGCGGTCCCGGATCGCCTGCCGCGCACCGGGATCGGGGCGGAAGGCGCCCGCGTCGACGCCCGGGTGCAGCCGGGCCATCCGGGCGGCGGCCCCCGGGGTGAGCGCGCCGGCCACCCGGACCCGGAAGTACTCGCCGAGGTACGTCATGACGTCGGTCCGCTCGCCGATCTGGCGCAGCGCCTGCCGGGCGACGGGCAGCGCGGCCCAGCCCGCCTCGTGGCCGTGGGTGATCGCGATCGCCCGTTGCACGCCGGCCGCGCGCAGCACCGGCGTGATCAGCCCCAGCGGAGCCGAGGCACCGAAGACGACGACCTCCGCCTCCCGCGACCGGGCGAGCCCGGCGGCCCGGCGGCGCACGCCCGGCCCGCCGATCATCAGCGACGTCGGGTGCCTGACCACCTCGAACGGCGCGGCGGCGTCGAAGGCGGCGTCGCCCTCCCACTTCGGCGCGTACACGGTGAGCTTGTCCGGGTCCAGCCGCAGGGCAAGCTCGTGGACAAACGACTGAATGCCCCCTCGGCGAGGCGGAAAGTCGTTGGTAACGATCAGCGTGCGTCGCATAGCACCGGCCAGTCTAGAGGCCGTCCGGTGAGGCTAAGCGTCATGGTTGCACCTTGAGAACCGCCCGGTATGCCCGCCTTGCCCGTGATGCCGCGTTTGTACCCCCGGCCTCAGCGCGGAGCTTCCGCACTAGTGCGGACTTTCCACGTAAGCGCCCGCCGGGCGTCGATAGTGAACATCCGACGACGCCAGCGCCCCAGCGCGGCAACCCCGGAAACGTACCCGGCCCCACAGGCCCCAAGGGCAGCGCCCCGGCCAGCGAGCCGCCGGCGACTCCCCACGCTCAGGCGAGCCACCGGCGTTAGCGGACCACCACGGCAACCATCCGAGACGTACCCGGCGCCGCAGGCGCCGTCCCGGGGCGAAGCCCCGGCGAGGGGGCAACGGGGGAGGGACTCCCCCGTGACTTGGGGGGTCCCCGGGGGGATCATTCCCCCGGGAAAGTTAGGAGTGTCCCCGGGGGGATCATTCCCCCGGGAAAGTTACAGTTACGGCCGGGCGGCGCCGTCGAAGCTGTCCGCGTACCAGGCGGTGCTCATCGGTATCTCGCGGACCGGCTGGCCGGCCGCCGGGGCGTCGATGATCATGCCGCCGCCGACGTACATGGCGACGTGGCCGATGCCGTTGTAGTACAGCAGGTCGCCCGGCTGGATCTCGGACTCGGAGATGTGCGGCAGCGCGGCCCACTGCTCGTAGGTATCGCGGGGGATCGTGATGCCCGCCGCGGCCCAGGCCTCCAGCATCAGGCCCGAGCAGTCGAAGCCGGCGCCGCACGGGCCGGTGGACCCGTAGCTGTACGGGCAGCCGAGCTGCCTGAAGACGTAGGCCACGGCGGTATCCGACTGGCTGCCCGTCGGCCCGGTGTACACCGCGGTCGTGATGCCGCCGCCGCCGTTGACGGTCCCCTGCTGCACCGCCGTCAGCTCCGCCCCGGTCAGCGAGCCGAGGATCGAGTTCTGCTTCGCGAGCAGCGCCGAGATGTGGTCCCTGCCGCTCTTGCGCTGGGCGGCGAGCTGCGCGATGCCTTCCTCGGTGCGCTGCTGCTCCTGCTGCACGGAGGCGAGCTGGTCGGCGTCCGCGAGGAACGCCTCGGTCTCCAGGTTCCTGTTTCCGGTGATCTGCAGGACCAGCGACGCCTCGCCGAGCACCTGGCTGGGGTTGCCGGAGGTCAGCAGGCCCGCCAGGGACGACGAGCCCGAGTCCTCGTAGGTGGTGTCGGCGATCTGCACGACCAGCTTGCGCGCCGCCTCGTACTGCGCCTGGTCGCGGGCGAGTTGCCCGTCGAGCTGC
>DAHWEX010000653.1 GCA_027326205.1 Actinomycetota bacterium | reverse complement strand
AGCCCCCGTCGGCCCGGCCCCGGGCGACCGGGAGCACCCGTGCGGCCGGCCACACTGTCCGCATTGTCCGTGTTGTCCGCACTATCTTCACTGTCAGCGCTGTCCGCACCGGGGAACTCTTCCCCGTTTCCGTGCGGCAGGTCCGGGCCGAGGCCGTCGGCGGGCTCCGGGCCGGCCGCGCCCGGGGCGGCGGCGCCGAGCGCGCCGGCGTACTCCAGGCCGGCGTCGCCGCCGGACCCGGCGTCCGGGGTGCTCCAGTCCGCGCGGGCCGCGCCGGGGGTGACTGGCGGGACCGGACGGCCCGCGGAGTGCGGACCCGCCTGGTCCGGGATCAGCAGCGCCGGCCCGGGATCGCGCGGCGCGGTGGGGACGGGGGCGGCGCCCGCGGACGTTCGGGAGAAATAGAAGAACCGGCGGGACCAGGCGGCGGCTGGGTCGCCGAGGCCGGCCAGCCGCTCGTAGATCTCCTCCAGGGAGTCCGCGCCGAAGTAGCCGCGGGCCGCGGCGGGCGTGCCGAAGACCGCCAGGTGACCGCCGGCGGCGAGCATGGCCACCTTGTCGCAGCGGGCGGCGTCGAGCGGGCTGGCCGTGGTGAGCAGCGCGGTGACGCCGGCGTCGCAGATGCCGCGCAGCAGGCGCAGCACCTCGGTGGCCTGGGCCGGGTCGAGGCCGGCCGTCGGCTCGTCGAGGAACAGCGTGACCGGGGCCGCCAGCAGTTCGGCGGCGATCTCGGCGCACTTGCGCTGCCCCGGGCGGAGCGCGCCGACGGGGACGCACGCCTGCGCGGCCAGGCCGGCCAGGCCGAGCGCCGCGGCCACGGCGTCGCCGCCGCGGCCGCCGACCCCGCGCAGGGCCGTGGCGTAGCCGAGCGCGCTGGCGAGCGGGAGGGACGGGTCGATGGAGTCGCCCGCCGGGACGTAGCCGACCGGCTGGCCGGGGTGCCGGTCAACCGTTCCCGACGTCGGGGGACGCTTCCCGGACAGCGCTTCGAGCAGCGTCGTCTTGCCCGAGCCGGCGCCGCCGATGATCGCTACCAGCTCGCCCTGGCCGATCGTCAGCGATATATCACGAACGGTGACTTCCCCGGCGCGGGTGCGGCTGGTGACCGCACGCGCCTCGATGGCCGCCTGCACAGTTCTCTATTCTGTCCGGCGCACGTGCACTTACTCATTTCACGGGCGTGTCGGCCCGGCGAACAACGCCGGAGTGTCGGTGGCCGAGCCGATACTGGAGGGGTGATCGTTCTCGTCCTGTTCATCGGAATCGCCATCGGCGCGGTGCTCGGCTTCCTGCTGGCGCGCAACCAGCTCGGGACGGCGGCCGCGACGGCGGGCGAGCGGGCGCGGGCGGCCCAGGAGCGGGCCGCGCTGCTCGAACGGCAGGCGGCGGAGCGGGCCGCGCTCGCCGACGGGCAGCTCGCCCAGCGCTTCGACGTGCAGGAACTCGTCGGGCCGATGCGCGAGACCCTCGCCCGGGTCGAGCAGCAGCTACGCGAGTCCGACGTCGCCCGCGCCCAGTCGCACGCCGAGCTCGCGCAGCAGGTCGAGTTCACCCGGCGCGGCGCGGAGCAGCTCCGCGAGCAGACGCGGGCCCTGGTCACCGCGCTGCAGCGGCCGGAGGCACGCGGCCGGTGGGGCGAGCTGCAGCTGCGCCGGGTCGTCGAGCTCGCGGGGATGGCGGCGCACGTGGACTTCGACGAGCAGGTGATCGTCGAGGGCGGGCTGCGGCCCGACATGGTGGTGCGGCTGGCCGGCGGCAAGAACGTGGTCGTGGACTCGAAGGTGTCGCTGGCGGCCTACCTCGAGGCCGCCGCGACCGCGGACGACGGCACCCGCGGCACCCGGATGGCCGCCCACGCCAGGCACCTGAAGGCCCACGTGGACTCGCTCGCCTCGAAGGCCTACTGGGCCGCGCTGCCGGAAAGCCCGGAGTTCGTGGTCATGTTCGTCCCCGGCGAGGCGTTCCTGGCCCCGGCCCTGGCCGTCGACCCGGAGCTGCTCGAGTACGCCGTCATCCGGCGGGTCCACATCGCGACCCCGACGACGCTGATCTCGCTGCTCCGCACCGTCCAGTACGCCTGGCAGCAGGAAAAGCTCTCGGAAAACGCCCGCGCGGTCTTCGAAGTCGGCCGGGAGCTCTACGACCGCCTGTCGGGGATGGGCAGGCACCTGGAGCGCGTCGGCAAGTCGCTGACCGCCTCGGTCGCCGCCTACAACGCGGCGGTCGGCACCCTGGAAACCCGGGTGCTGGTCAGCGCCAGGAAGCTGTCGGCCCTGGGCGTGGTGGACGCGGAGCTCAAGGCGCCCGAGCCGGTCAGCGAGACGGCCAGGCCGCTGGCCGCCCCGGAGCTCGTCGCCGCGGAAGCGCCGGAGTAGCGCGGTCCCGGGGCGCCGTTGTTACGGGGTTCTTACGCGCGCGGTACGCGCCGAACCGGCTGTGCCGGGTGCGCGTATCTGAGGATGTACGCCCCTGGATTTTCTGGGGGTGCGCCCCCTGGAGCCGCAACCCGATGGGGAGGGGATCACCTCATGACCATTACCGTTTCCGATTTCGTTTCCGATTCCGATTCCGATTCCGCCCGCTTGCCCGCGCTGCTCACGGCGCGGCTGAACGCGCTTGCCAGCGCCCCCTACTGCGACGCGGACACGGCCGGCGTGGCCGGCCTGGCCGCCGAGACGGTCCGCTACCTGGGCAACGCCGTCCCGCGTGACGGCGTGACCGCCCCGGCCACGGTCGCGGCCGTGACCGCCGACCTGTCCCTGCTGGCTTCGCGCCTGCCGGCGCTGGTGTCGGTGCTGGGCGGGTGGCTGATGTACGAGTCCGCCGCCGGGCGGCTGGACGACGACCACGGCCGGCCGCCCGCGGAACTGGCGGCGGAGATCGTCAGCGCGTCAAGCGACGCCTGTCAGAGCGCCCGCGAGCTGGCGCGGGCGCTGAACGCGCTCACCGGCCTGACCGAGTCGCTGCACGCGGCCGGCGCGAACGAGGCGAGCGGGACGGCGGCGTGAGCGGGCGCGCAGACGGCACCCCGGGCTGAGAA
This sequence comes from Actinomycetota bacterium, assembly GCA_027326205.1. GTDB lineage: Bacteria > Actinomycetota > Actinomycetes > Streptosporangiales > Streptosporangiaceae > Trebonia. The sequence goes on along the minus strand of DAHWEX010000653.1, from coordinate 9,085 downwards.
CCGCGGCGGCCGGCCTTCCGGAAGGCGGGGAGACGCAGGCACCGGGCCTCCGGCTCCCCGCCGCGCCGCCGGGTCTCCGCGCCGGAAACGCGGCGCGGGCGGGCAGCGGGAACTAACCGGCCGTTCGGGATGAACTTCTCGTTACTACTTCCGCAGCTCGCGCGGGAGCTGAAAGGACATGCGCTCCTTGACCGCCTCGACCTCTTCGACCTCGGCGAAGCCCAGGGCCGCGAGCTTGCCCAGGACGCCCTCGACGAGCAGTTCGGGCACCGAGGCGCCGCTGGTCACGCCGACGGTGGTCGCGCCGGCGAACCACGCCTCGTCCATCTCCCCGGCGTCGTCGACCAGGTAGGCGGCGTTCGCGCCCGCGTCCTTCGCCACCCCGACGAGGCGGACCGAATTGGACGAGTTCCGTGAGCCGACCACGATCACGACCTCGCATTCCGGCGCGATCGCCTTGACCGCGGCCTGCCGGTTCTGCGTGGCGTAGCAGATGTCGTCGCTCGGCGGGTCGATGAGCTGCGGGAACTTCGTCTTGAGCGCTGCTACCGTCTGCACCGTCTCGTCCACCGACAGCGTGGTCTGCGACAGCCAGACGACCTTGGCGGGGTCCTTCACCTCGACGCCGCCCACGCCCTGCGGACCGTCGACCAGGTGAATGCTGGCGGGCGCCTCTCCGCTGGTGCCGATGACCTCCTCGTGGCCCTCGTGGCCGATGAGGAGGATGTCGTAGTCGTTGGCCGCGAACCGCTTCGCCTCGTTGTGCACCTTGGTGACAAGAGGGCAGGTGGCGTCGATCTGCGTCAGGTTCCGCTGCCTGGCCTCCTCGCGGACCTGGGGCGCGATGCCGTGCGCGGAGAAGACGACCACGCTGCCCTCGGGCACCTCGTCGGTCTCCTCCACGAAAACGGCGCCGCGCTTCTCCAGTTCGCGGACCACGTGCTTGTTGTGCACGATCTGCTTGCGCACGTATACGGGAGCGCCGAACTTGCCGAGGGCGATCTCCACGGCTTGCACGGCCCGGTCGACCCCTGCGCAGTAGCCGCGAGGCTTCGCCAGCAGGACCCGGCGGTGGGTCTGGGACATGCCTCCCATGGTAGGCGAGCGCGCGGCCCCGCGTGGCGGCGCGGGGCACCATGTCCGGGACGTCACATGCCCCTTCATCACGGATTTTCGCTAGCGCCAGAAAAACACTCGGTACCGGCTTTATTAACCCACAACGGACGAGGCGCTTCCTGGGGCACACTGGGGCCCACCCTTACCTACAAGGAGTGTGATATGAGCGTCCCGCAGGTTAAAGACCGCCCGACGTCGGGGCTGCGGGCGGTGTTCGCAGGCATTGGCTCGCTGCTGTCCGGAAAGGACAAGAAGGACAAGCGCGTCAAGCCCGCGGCGGAGGCCCCCGCCGCCGCCGCAGCGCCTGCCCCGACGGCCACGGCACCGGACACGACCGCACCGGAGACCACGGCAGAGCCCGAGGCTGTTGCCGTCCCCGAGGCTGTTGCAGTCACCGAGACGGCCGCCGCGCCCGCGACCGCCCAGCCCGCCGCGGAAGCCGTCGCGGAAGCCGTCGCGAAGCCGGAGCCCGAGGCGGCCGCCAAGCCCGCGACGACCGCCGAACTGCCGCTGGCGAACTATGACGAGCTGACGGTCGCGTCCCTGCGCGCCCGGCTCCGTAACCTGTCCAACGACGACCTTGGCCAGCTGCGCGCCTATGAGGAGGCACACCAGAACCGGCCCGAGGTGATCAAGATGTTCCAGAACCGGCTCATCAAGATGACCTCGAGCATGCCGAAGCTGGAGGCCTGAGCGGCCGGCTGACCTTCGTCCGGGCCTTGCGCGCGCAGGGCCCGGGCGATCGCGGTCCCGAATCCGCCCTCGTGGCATCCCGGGCTTGGCCCCCGATTGTCGGCCCGATGTGATGCCATAGGGGCATGGCACTTGAGACATCCGCCGAGGCCCCCGTTCCGGTACGGACCGTGCTGCAGGCTGTCGGCGGGTGGATCGGCAGGCTCGGCCGGATCTGGGTCGAGGGACAGATCGCGGAGTGCAAGAAGCGCGGCAACACCGTGTTCCTCACCCTCCGCGACCCGATCGCGGCCGTGTCCGCGCAGGTCATCTGCACGCGGGCGGTCTTCGACGCCGTCAGCCCGGCCGAGGGGGCCCGGGTCGTGATGTTCGTCAAGCCCGACTTCAACGCCACCCGGGGCTCGTTCGCGCTCACCGCGGTCGAGATCCGCGCCGTCGGCATCGGCGAGCTGCTCGCCCGCCTGGAGAAGCTGCGCAGGGAACTGGCCGCCGAGGGCCTGTTCTCTCCCGAACGCAAGCGTGCGCTGCCCTTCCTGCCCGCGGTGATCGGCCTGGTGTGCGGGCGTGACTCCGCCGCCGAGCGCGACGTGGTCCAGAACGCGACGCGCCGCTGGCCGGCCGTCCGGTTCCGGATCGAGCAGTCCGCCGTGCAGGGCCCCTACGCGGCGGGCGAGGTCGCCGAGGCGCTGCGCAAGCTGGACGCCGACCCCGAGGTCGAGGTCATCGTGATCACCCGGGGCGGCGGCTCGCTGGAGGACCTGCTCCCGTTCTCCGACGAGGCGCTGCTGCGCGCGGTGGCCGCCTGCCGGACCCCGGTGGTGTCGGCCATCGGCCACGAGCAGGACTCCCCGCTGCTCGACTACGTCGCGGACCTGCGGGCCTCCACCCCCACCGACGCCGCCAAGCGGATCGTGCCCGACGTCGCCGAGCAGCTCGCGCTGGTCACCCAGTTGCGCGACCGGGCCCGGCGGTCCGTCCGCGGCTGGCTCGACCGCGAGCGGTCCTGGCTGGACGGGATGCGCTCCCGGCCCGCCCTCGCCGACCCCGTCCGCGAGATCGAACGCCAGGCCGAGCAGGTCGAGGCCCTCACCCGGCGGGCCCGCCAGTGCCTCGACGCGAGCCTGACCCGGGCCGGCGACGACATCGCGCACACCAGGGCGCGGCTGCTCGCGCTGTCCCCCGCCGGGACGCTGCGCCGCGGCTACGCCATCGTCCAGGACGCCGACGGGGCCGTGGTCCGGACGGCGGCGGACGTCTCCGCCGGCCAGCGCCTGACCGTGCGGTTCGCGGAGGACCAGCTCACCGTCACCGCCGAGCACGAATAGGATCATTACCGTGACAGAACGTGAAGCGCTCTCGTACGAGCAGGCCCGCGACGAACTCGCCGGGGTGGTCCGGCGGCTTGAGGCGGGCGGGCTCACCCTCGAGCAGTCGCTCGAGCTGTGGGAGCGCGGCGAGAAGCTCGCCGGGGTCTGCGCGGAATGGCTCGACGGCGCCCGTGCGCGGCTGACCGCCGTCATGGCCGCGCGCGACACCACCGGGGAGCCGGCGCAGGAGTCGCAGACCCCCTTCTAAGTCACTCCGGCGCGGGATGCCGCCCGGCCGCCGCGCATCCTAGGCTGGTGACCATGCGCGTGGATATCTGGAGCGACGTCATCTGCCCGTGGTGCTACGTCGGCAAGGCCCGGTTCGAGAAGGCGCTCGGCGCCTTCGGCCACCGGGACCAGGTCGAGGTGGTCTATCACTCGTTCGAACTGGACCCCGGCTCGCCGCGCGGGGTGAGCGCGTCCAACCTGGACATGCTCAGCGAGAAGTTCGGCAAGTCACGGGCGGAAGCGCTTGAGATGGACGGTCACGTCGGCGCCCTGGCCCGCGCCGAGGGACTCGGCTTCGACTCGCGGCGCCCGGTCGGCAACACCTTCGACATCCACCGCGTGCTCCAGTTCGGCCTGGACCGGGGCGTCCAGCGGAAGCTGCTCGGCGCGGTCAACGAGGCCTACTTCGCGCAGGCGCGGAACGTCTTCGACCACGGCGTGCTGACCGAGGTCGCCGCGGGGGCCGGGCTCGAGGCCGGCGAGGTGGGCACGGTGCTGGAGTCCGGCGGCTACGCGGCCCAGGTCGAGCAGGACGAGGCCCAGGCCCGCCAGATCGGGATCAGCGGCGTCCCGTTCTTCGTCTTCGACATGGCGCTCGGCGCCTCCGGCGCGCAGCCGGCGGAGCTGTTCTCGCGCGCCCTCGACCAGGCATGGGAACGCACGGCTTGACCGGCGTCACGCGCGTCCCTGGGGTAGAAGCCCGCGGACTAGGGTAAAGCGGACGTAATGCAGCGGGTAAGGAAGGTTCACACCATGACCGATGAGAACGTGACCGGCATTCCCGGGACTCCCGAGCCCGCCAAGCACGCGCCGAACAGGAACCTGGCGCTTGAGCTGGCCCGGGTGACCGAGGCCGCGGCGATGGCGGCGGCCCGCTGGGTGGGGCGCGGTGACAAGAACGGCGCGGACGGCGCCGCGGTGAACGCGATGCGCTCGCTGATCAACTCCGTCTCCATGCGGGGCGTCGTGGTGATCGGCGAGGGCGAGAAGGACCACGCCCCGATGCTGTTCAACGGCGAGGAGGTCGGCGACGGCACCGGCCCGGCGGTGGACGTCGCCGTGGACCCGATCGACGGCACCCGGCTGTGCGCCAACGGCATGCCGAACGCCGTGTCGGTGCTGGCGGTGGCCGAGCGCGGCTCGCTGTACGACCCGTCCGCCGTGTTCTACATGAAGAAGCTGGCGACCGGCCCCGAGGCCGCCACCGCGGTGGACATCGACGCGCCGCCCGCGGTCAACATCGCGGCGGTCGCCAAGGCGAAGGGCATCACGCCGCACGACGTCACCGTGGTCATCCTGGACCGGCCGCGGCACGAGGGGCTGATCGACGCGGTCCGCGCGGCCGGCGCCCGGATCCACCTGATCACCGACGGAGACGTGGCCGGCGCGATCATGGCGGCACGCCCGGACACCGGCGCCGACCTGATGCTCGGCATCGGCGGCACCCCGGAGGGCATCGTCGCGGCCTGCGCGCTCAAGTGCATGGGCGGCGTCATCCTCGGCAAGCTAGCGCCCCGGGACGACGCGGAGCGGCGCAAGGCGCTGGACGCCGGGCACGACCTGCGCCGGATCCTCACCACCGACGACCTGGTCTCCTCCGACGACTGCTTCTTCGCCGCCACCGGCATCACCGACGGCGAACTGATGGCCGGCGTCCACTACAAGCCGGGCGGCGCGACCACGCACTCCCTGGTCATGCGCTCCCGCTCCGGCACGATCCGCTCGATCAAGAGCGAGCACGCCCTGTGGAAGCTGAGCGCCTACAGCGCGGTCAACTACGACTGACCGGGCCGGGCCCGCCTGCTTGAAGAAGTCCCTGGCGTTCCGGCCCCCTCCACAGGGGCCGGAACGCCAGGGACCTCGGGCTGAGCGGCCTTGGAATCAGAACCGCGGCAGGTGCGTCAGGGCCTCGTCGATGCGGTCCTGGGGCAGGTCGAAGTCGGTCATCTCGCCGGACAGGTACCGCTCGTAGGCGACCATGTCGAAGTGGCCGTGGCCGCACAGGGCGGTCAGGATGACCTTCTCCTCACCGCTCTCCGCGCACTTCCTGGCCTCCTCGACCACGGCGGCGATCGCGTGCGACGGCTCCGGCGCCGGGATGATCCCCTCCGCCCGGGCGAACGTGATCGCCGCCGCGAAGCACTCCCGCTGCGGCTTGGCGACCGCCTCGAAGAGGCCAAGCTCGTACATGTGCGAAAGCAGCGGCGACATGCCGTGGTAGCGCAGCCCGCCCGCGTGGACCGGGTCGGGGATGAACCCGTGCCCGAGCGTGTGCATCTTCATCAGCGGGGTGAACCCGGCGGTGTCGCCGAAGTCGTAGGCGTAGATGCCGCGGGTGAACGACGGGCACGCGGTCGGCTCCACGGCCCGGATCACCGGGTTCATCCGCCCGGCCAGCTTCTCCTTCAGGAACGGGAAGAACAGGCCGGCGAAGTTCGACCCGCCGCCGGTGCAGCCCACGATCAGGTCGGGACCCGCCTCCCCGGCCAGTTCGAACTGCGCCACGGCCTCCTGGCCGATCACGGTCTGGTGCATGAGCACGTGGTTGAGCACCGACCCGAGCGCGTACCGCGTGTCGGCCGACCCGCCGGAGGCCTCGACCGCCTCCGAGATGGCGATGCCCAGCGACCCCGGCGAGTCCGGGTCCTTGGCCAGCACGTCCAGGCCCGCCTGGGTGGCCCGCGACGGCGACGGGTGCACGGTCGCGCCCCAGGTCTGCATCATCGTGCGCCGGTGCGGCTTCTGGTCGTAGGACGCGCGGACCATCCAGACCTCGCAGTCGAGCCCGTACTGCGCGGTCGCGAACGCCAGCGAGCTGCCCCACTGCCCCGCGCCGGTCTCGGTGGTGAGCCGCTTGGTGCCCTCAACCGAGTTGTAGTAGGCCTGCGGGACGGCGGTGTTCGGCTTGTGCGACCCGGCCGGGGAGACGCCCTCGTACTTGTAGTAGATCCGGGCGGGCGTGTTCAGCAGCTTCTCCAGGCGGCGGGCCCGGAACAGCGGCGTCGGCCGCCACAGCTTGTAGACGTCGAGGACCGCGCCGGGGACGTCGACGTAGGGGTCGGCGGTGACCTCCTGGCGGATCAGTTCCATCGGGAACAGCGGCGCGAGGTCGTCCGGCCCGACCGGCTGGTGCGTGCCCGGGTGCAGCGGCGGTGGCGGCGGCGCGGGCAGGTCGGGGATGACGTTGTACCACTGGGCCGGGATCTGCGACTCGTCAAGGATGAACTTGGTCCGCTCGGTCACGGGCTCCTCCGTATCTCGTCTGCGGGTGCTGCGCCCAACGTGCGCACTGGTGCCATGCGGCGGCACGCCGGAGGCTGTGCCGCGCGCGTTCCCCCGCACCCTACGCCTGCTTGACCGAGGCCAGTAGTGGCGGCGGCCGGCGGCCGGCGGCGCGCGCCGGCCGGCTCAGGTGATCGGCTTGCGGCGGCCGGGCAGCCAGCGGCGCGGGCGCGCGGGCGTGCGGGCCAGGGCCTCGCTGGCGACCAGGTAGCCGCGCACCTCGATGACCGGGACGTCGGAAGAGGTGGGAACGCGCTTGACCGTCGCGCCCCGCTCCCTGGCGAGGACGTCGGTGCCGTTCATGACCACCTCGACGCCGGCTGGCACGATGAGCCGCACCTTGCCGAACAGGGCGTACACGGTGAGCACGACGTGCCGGTCCTGAAGGATCGCCTCGCGCATGTCGAGGACGACCTCGCCGAACGCGGCGACGCACGTCATCGCGCCGGGGACCACCCAGCGGCCGCTGCGGCTGGCCGTGTTGCCCAGCGCGGTGACCGGCCTGCCGTCGCCGGGCTGGACCGGCTGGTGCTCGGGCGAGACGAGGTCGGCGGTGAGGTCCGCCAGTTCGCCCAGGGTGCGGGCGGCCAGGGCGAGCGGCATCCGCTCGGAGTACTCCTCGTGGGAGAGGCGGCCGTCGGCCAGCGCCTCGCCCAGCAGGGCAACGACGCGCTCACGGTCGCTGTCTGCGGCCCGCAGATCGCGGGGCGCCGGGCGCGGGGGCATGGTAGGACGATACCTTTTCCCCCATGGCAGACGGGTTTCCCCGCGCGGATCAAGTGCAAGCGGAAGCGATGAGGACCAACGTCTCGCTGACGCGCTTCCTCTACGTCGACCACGGCGGGGTGGTGCGCGGCAAGGCCGCCGCCACGAGCCGGCTGGCCGAGCGCGTCGAGTCGGGGATCGGCCATACCCGGGCGATGATGGCGATGTCGATGATGGACGAACTGGCGCCGGTCGACGGGATGGGGCCGGTCGGCGAGGTCCGCATCAAGCCGGATACTTCCACCTGGGTCACGCTGCCCTACGCGCCGCGCGCCGCCGCCATGCTCGCCGACCAGGTCAACCCGGACGGGAGTCCGTGGGACGGGTGCGCGCGGACCTTCCTCAAGCAGGCGGTCGCGGAACTCGCCGCCGAGGGCTTCGAGCTCCAGGCTTCGTTCGAGCCCGAATTTACCCTGGGACGTCACGAAGGCGCATCGTTCACGCCCATTGACGAAAGCCTCTGTTACTCTGCTACCGGTTTCCACCTGGCGCACGACTATACGATCGACCTCGTCGGTGCGCTGATCAGACAGGGTCTAGAGGTCGAGCACTATTACCCTGAGCTTGGCCACGGCCAGCAAGAGGTACCCATCCGGCACGCGACGGCGCTCCGCGCCGCGGACAACCACGTCCTGCTGCGGGAGACCGTCCGGGCTGTCGCCATCGGGCAGGGCCTGTGGGCGAGCTTCGCCCCCAAGCCCGTGCCCGGGCAGGCGGGCAACGGCGCCCACCTGCACGCCTCGCTGTGGGCGTCCGGCGCGAACGTGTTCGCCTACCCGGCGGGCGCCTACGGGCTCTCCGACCTCGGCTACCGCTTCCTCGCGGGCGTGCTCGCCCACCTGCCCGGCCTGGTCGCCCTGACCTGCGGCACCGTGAACAGCTACCGGCGGCTCACCCCGTCATCGTGGTCCGGCGCGTTCGCCTGCTACGGCCCGGACAACCGCGAGGCCGCGCTGCGCATCTGCTCGCCGATCGGGCCGGGCGGCTCGGTGAACCTCGAACTCAAGCCGGTCGACTCCACCGGCAACCCCTACCTAGCGCTCGGCGCGTTCATCCACGCGGGCCTAGACGGCATCCGGCGGTCGCTGCCGGCGGGCGAGCCGCTGCTGGCCGATCCGGCTACCCTTTCCGCTGCCGAGCGGGCCCGGCTTTCCGTGGCCAGGCTCCCTGCCTCGCTGCCGGCGGCACTGGACGCGCTAGAGGCGGACTCCTGCCTGATGTCCGCCCTGGGCCCGCTGCGGTCGGCCGCGTACCTGGCGGTAAAGCGGTCCGAGGCAGAGCATTTCCGCAACAACGACACCGAATACGAATGCCGCCACCACTGGCTGAAGTTCTAACGCCCCGCCCCAGCCCCCCGCCACCGGTCATTCTCTCTGTCAGTCCCCACCCGCCCGGGGGCCACACCAGCCTACGGGTTAGGTCCGACAAACGATCTTGAGAACGGCGCTGGCCTGTGGATTGTGTCCCAGTGCTTGCTTTCATCGTACGCGGAAGCGAGTCGGCGCGTCCGCAGGCGGCGAGATCCGCGCGCACCGTGCCGCCTGCGGATGCCCTTGTCAGAACTCGTCGTCCCGGCGGAGTTTCCGGCGCTTCGCCCTCGCCGGGTCGTCGTGGCCGGCGAGCCGGGGATCGGG
>DAHWEX010000642.1 GCA_027326205.1 Actinomycetota bacterium | reverse complement strand
CGGGGGGGGTCATCCCCCCGGGGAAGACAGAGCCCGCAGGCTTGACGGGGCGAACACGCCCGCCAGCCCCGCGATGGCCAGCAGCAGGGCGGGGATGCCCCAGGCGTAGCGGTGCGCCTCGACCAGCCAGAAGGCGATCATGATGGCGAACACCTGCGTCATGACCGCCGGGGTCCGGGCCCACGGCCGGACGCGGGCGAGCCCTGAGGCGGTCCACGCCACGGCAGCGGCCGCGATGACCTCGATCACGATGAACCCGATCGCGTTCGAGGTCGTCCAGGAGTCACCGGAAGCCGAGTCGATAATGTTGAGCACGATTGCCACGCACAGGCCCGCCGCCTCGGCGGCCAGTGCGGCGGCCGCCACGCGCAGCAGCGGCGCGGCGGCGGCCTGGGGGCCGCGGGCCGAACGCATACCCATATTCTCGCATCCTCTCAGGCACCGTTAACCTGAGCAACGTGCGCGCGCTGCTAATCATCAATCCCCGCGCGACTTCCATGACCGGACGCGACGCCGGCTTGGTCGTCCGCGCACTTGGTGCCCGGTTGAACCTTGATACCAAGCAGACACAGTATCGCGGGCACGCGGGCAAGCTGGCCGCCGCCTCCGCGGCGGACGGGTACGACCTGGTGGTGACGTTCAGCGGCGACGGAACCGTGAACGAGGTCGTCAACGGGCTCATGCAGATCCCCGATCCGCCTGCGCGCCCGGCCCTCGCGCCCATCCCCGGCGGCGGCGCCAACGTGTTCGCCCGCACCCTGGGGCTGCCGTCCACCGCGGGCGGGGCGGTGCAGCACATCATCGCCGCGGTGACGGCCGGGGAATGGCGCAAGATCGGGCTCGGGCTGGCGGGCGACCGCTACTTCACGTTCAGCGCCGGCCTCGGGGTCGACGCCGAGGTGATCGGGGACATGGAGCGGCAGCGAGCGCACGGACGGCGGGCGTCCGTCGCGGCCTACCTGCGGACCGCGGTGCGCAGGTACTACCGGACCGACCGCAGCCGCCCCGCTCTCACGCTGCGCGTACCCGGCCAGCCGGCCGTGCACAGCCTGTTCATGGGGGTAGTGACGAACAGTTCGCCGTGGACCTACCTCGGCAGCCATCCGGTGCGCCCCGCCCACGCGGACTTCAGCTCCGGGCTCGACCTGTTCGCGCTGCGGCGGCTGCGCACCCTGACCACGCTTGCGGCGCTCGGGCACATGATGCACGCGGACAACGACCAGCTTCCCGCGGGACGGGACGTGGTCAGCGCCTCCGCCCTCGGCGAGCTCGCCTTCGAGGCCGAGCGCCCGATCGCCTATCACATCGACGGCGAGTACCTCGGCGAGACGAAGTCGGTCGCGTTTCGATTTGTGCCCGACGCGCTCCGTGTAATAGCGTGACGCAACTCACGAGGCGCAAGCCGTGTGCCGGAGATCTTCCGTAGCGCTCTTCGCCATCGCGTGCGCAGGTCAGGGAACCTCCGTCCGCCGAAGGCGGACATCGGGGGTCCGGGGGTCGACCCCCGGGGAAACATGACAGGCCGCGCGCCCGATAGGATGGCGCCTTTTGCCATCGGGCGCGCGGCCTGTGATGGATCTGACATTATTTTCCGCCGCGTGTTTGCCGTGCCCTCTTGCGCTGACTCTGCCCTGTTGAGAGGCTAGTTCCGTTGCCTGGGGCGACGACACTGCGCGCGTTCGAACATGAGACGCGCGGGTACGTCACCCTCCGGGCACGGCGGGGGCCTACCGGTCCTCGGCCGTGAACCACTTGGCAGCACCCAAATCGGGAATATCACGATATTCCCGACATATCGCATAGCTCGTGAATTACTTCACAAGCACGGAGTGGCGTGTGGCGGACGCACCGATGACCAGCCGCTACGCCGAGAAGGAGTGGACTCCATGGACTGGCGCCATATCGCCGCCTGTCGCGAGGTAGATCCAGAGCTGTTCTTCCCGATCGGAAACAGCGGCCCCGCGCTCCTACAGATCGAAGAGGCCAAACAGGTCTGCCGTCGCTGCACGGTAGTCGACGAGTGCCTCCGCTGGGCGATTGACAGCGGGCAGGACGCCGGTGTCTGGGGCGGCATGAGCGAAGACGAGCGTCGGGTGGTTAAGCGCCGCACGCTGCGGCTGCGCGCTCGCGCGGGGGTCTGAACAAGCCTTGAGCTCAGGCCCGGCCGGGGGCAGGCGCCCCCGGCTGATCGCCGCGTAGCCAGCGGCGCGTAACAGCTTCGGCTCGTAGCGGACGGGCAGGTCGACCACCGCGATCGTCCCGCCCCCGGCGCGCGGCCGCAGGCTGATCTGACCGCCGAGTTCCCCCTCGACCAGGGTCCTGACGATCTGCAGGCCAAGGCTTTTCGTGTTCTCCAGGTCAAACCCGGGCGGCAGCCCGGCCCCGCTGTCGGTCACCGTCACGGTGAGCAGTTCCGGTGCCCGCGCCGCCACCACCTCGATGATCCCGGTATCCGTGGCCGCCGATCGCGGCGAGGAACCGAACCCGTGCTGCAGGGCATTCTGCAGCAACTCGGTGAGCACCATCGCGAGCGGAGTCGCCACGGTCGACGGCAGCATCCCGAACTGCCCGGTGATCTTCGGCGTCACCCGGACCTCCGGCGTGGACACCTCGCCGGCCATCATCGCGACCCGGTCCGCGATGTCGTCGAAGTCCACGATCTCCTCGGGCGCGTGGGACAGGGTCTCGTGCACGATGGCGATCGACCCAACCCGGCGCACCGCCTCCTGGAGCGCCTCCCGGGCCTCCGGGACCGACATCCGCCTCGCCTGCAGGCGCAGCAGCGCGGCGACGGTCTGCAGGTTGTTCTTGACCCGGTGGTGGATCTCCCTGATCGTCGCTTCCTTGGTCAGCAGCTCACGTTCGCGGCGGCGCAGCTCGGTCACGTCGCGCACCAGGACCAGCGCGCCGGTCCGCTGCCCGCCCACCACGAGGGGGATCGAGCGCAGCTGCACCACCGTGCCGTTGACGTCGATCTCGGTCTCCCTGGGCGCACGGCCCCGGGCCACCAGCATCAGCGACTCGTCCACTGGCGCACCGGACACGGCGAGCTGGGCCGTCGCGTTGCCCAGTTCGCTGCCCATCAGGTCGGCCTGGAACCCCAGCCTGCGGTAAGCGGACTGCGCGTTGGGGCTGGCGTAGGCGACCCGCCCCGCCGCATCGAGGCGGAGCATGCCGTCGCCGACCCGGGGCGAGCGGACCAGCGTGGTGTCATGGCCGGGGTAGGGAAACGTGCCCTCGGAGATCATCCGCGCCAGGTCGTCGGCCCCCGCCAGGTAGGTCAGCTCGAGGCGGCTCGGCGTGCGTGCCCCGTTCAGGTTCGTTGACCGTTCGATGACGGCGATCACCGAGCCGGCCCTGGTGACCGGGATGGCCTCCGCCCGCACCGGGACGCCGGACGTCCAGTCCGGGTCGCTCTCCCGGTGGATGCGCCGCTCGACCCGCGCGGTGTCGAGGACCGGCCGCTCACCGGGGACGACCTGGGTGCCCACCACGTCGTCGGGGAACGACGTCGGCCCGGTAGTCGGCCGCATCTGCGCCACCGCGACCCAGCCCGCGCTCCGCGCGTCCTGTGGGCCGCGCAGCGGCACCCACAGGATCAGGTCGGCGAACGACAGGTCGGCGAGGAGCTGCCAGTCGGACACGAGGGAGTGCAGCCACTCCAACTCGGGCCCGGACAGGCTGGTGAGGTTTCTAGCGAGGTCGCTGAGCGTCGGCACGGTTCCATGATGGCACGCGCCAGCTGGGTAGATTCCCGGCCCGGTCGCGGGGTACGCCGGACCGGCTCCGGGAAGAACCTGTCTGCGGCCGCCGGCTCCGCGCGGGCCGGCGTTCTCGCTCGATCGGGCAGTGCCTGGTACGATTCCGTGATTTATGACTTTCGCTCCGCGATCAGGCCTGACCGGAACGAGCATCCGAAGGTAAAAGGGGGGCCCGCAAGGGTCGCCCCACCGGAAGATAACTGTCATCATGGCCGGAACACCGCAAACGCGGGGAGGTAACTACGCATGACCGCGGTTCCGATGCCGGCCGAGGACAACGAAAGCGCGCCCAGCCCGCTGGGAGACGCCTCGTCGCCTGCCCTGCTGCGCCTGCCCAAGTACTACCAGGTCAAAAAGCAGCTGCTTGACTTTACTGCGGCCATGGCGCCGGGCAGCCCGGTCCCGCCCGAGCGCGAACTCGCCCGGCTCTACGGCACCTCCCGCACCACCGTCCGGCAAGCCCTCGCCGAGTTGGTCATCGAGGGGCGGCTGCTGCGCATGCAGGGCAAGGGCACCTTCGTCGCCAAGCCGAAGGTCGCGCAGCCGCTTGAGCTCGCGAGCTATACCGAGGGCATGCGGCAGCACGGCCTGCACCCGCAGACGAAGATCCTCGACATCGGCTACGTCACCGCGGACGAGCAGCTCGCCACCCTGCTCGACGTGCGTCCCGGCGGCCGCCTGCTGCGCATTCACCGGCTCCGCCTCGCCGACGGCGAGCCGATGTCCATCGACACCTCGCACCTGCCCGCCCGGCGCTTCCCCGGCCTGCGACGGCAGCTCGAGCGGCACGCGTCGCTGTACGAGACGCTGCGCACCGGCTACGGCATCCAGCTCGCCGAGGCCGAGGAGACGATCGAGACAGTGCTCGCCGACCCGCACGACGCCCGCCTGCTCGCCGTGGATCCCGGCATTCCCCTGCTGCTGCTGTCCCGGCACGCCATCGACACCACGGGCGAGCCCGTCGAGTGGGCCCAGTCGTGGTACCGGGGCGACCGGTACAAGTTCATCACCAGGCTGCGCAGCTCTCCCCCGGGGGGACGCACTCCCGTACCCCCCGATGTCCATGCCGGTGGCCGTGATCGCAGAAACCGCGATCCTATCCGGGTCGCCAGCACGGACAGTACGTCATTTTCCTCGCATCAGTCCGAGTACTGATACGGCCGACCCCGCTCCTTCCCTATCATCGGCCCATGACTGATCCGGGTTCTCTCGCGGGTGTCCTGTTCGTCACCGGCACCGGGACCGGCGTCGGCAAGACCATCGTGACGGCCGCGGCCGCCGCGCTCGCCGCCGCCGCCGGCCAGCGGGTCGCCGTGGTCAAGCTCGCGCAGACCGGCGTCCACGACGGTCCGGGCTCGGACATCCCGGACCTTGAGACCGTCACCCGGCTGTCCGGGGTCACCGACACCCACGAGCTCGCCCGGTTCCCTGACCCGCTCTCCCCCGAGGCGGCGGCCCGCGTGTCCGGGCTGCCGCCGGCCGACTTCGACCGTGCCCGGACGCTCATCGCGGAGCTCGCGGCCACCAGGGACCTGGTGCTCGTCGAGGGGGCGGGCGGCCTCCTGGTCCGTTACGACAGCGACGGCACCACGATCGCCGACCTGGCCACGGCACTCGACGCGCCCGCGCTGGTGGTGACGGCACCGGGGCTTGGCACGCTCAACCACACCGCGCTCACCGTGGAGGCCGCCGCCGCGCGCAAGGTAACCACGGCGGGCATCGTCATCGGCAGCTGGCCGCGCCACCCCGGCCTCGCCGAGCGGGAGAACATGATTGACCTCGCGGCCGTGTCGGCCGGCGCGCCGGTCATCGGCCGGCTCCCCGAAGGCTGCGGGTCGCTTTCGCGGCAGCGGTTCCGCGCCGTAGCGAGCGACGGCCTGGCGCCTGGCCTCGGCGGTCATTTTGCATACAGTGGCGTGATTGGGGCTATTGCCTAATTCTCCGGCTCGGCGCAGCATAGTGGGCAACCTGTGACCGAACACTCTTCACCCATCTCCACCCCGCGCATCTACTGAACCAGGCCAGCTGGGTTACCGGCCAGCTGGGTTATGAGTGTCCGCCAGGGCCACCGCAGTCCGGTCTATGCCGCCGAGAGGACCCCATGAGTCAACCGACCACCCGGTCCACGAGAAGAAGCGCCGTCGCCGCGCACCCCATGATTTCGGCCGCCATCGCAGTGCTGGTGGTTGCCGACATCTTCTTCGCGCTCTACACCCCGATCTACTCGCGGATCACGCCGAAGCTCGGCGATTTCCCGTTCTTCTACTGGTACCTGCTCATCTTCATGCCGCTTACCTCGCTCGTGCTGTGGATTGTCATGCAGCTGCAGAAGCGGCTCACCCCACCGGCCGGCGACGAGGGGAGCCTGCGGTGAGCCACGTCAACGCCACCACGTTCACGATCGTCGTCGTCCTGTTCCTCCTCGTCACCGGCGTCGGGTTCGCCGCGGCCCGCTGGCGGCGGGCCGCGAACATGCGGCACCTCGACGAGTGGGGCCTCGGCGGCCGCGGCTTCGGCACGTTCATCACCTGGTTCCTGCTCGGCGGCGACCTCTACACCGCCTACACGTTCATCGCCGTGCCCGCCCTCGTGTTCGGCTCTGGCTCGATCGGCTTCTACGCGGTGGCATACACGATCGTGGTCTTCCCGATCGTGCTGATCTTCCTGCCCCGCCTGTGGTCGGTCTCCCGGGTGCACGGCTACATCACGCCGGCCGACTTCATCCGCGGCCGCTACGGGTCGCGCGGCCTCGCCCTGGCGTCGGCGTTCACCGGCATCCTGGCGCTGATGCCGTACATCGCGCTCCAACTCGTCGGCATCCAGGCGGTGCTCTCGGTCATGGGCGTCGGCACGTCGTCCAGCAACACCTTCGTCAAGGACCTGCCGCTTTTCATCGCGTTCCTGGTCCTGGCGATCTTCACCTATGTGTCCGGGCTGCGCGCGCCCGCGCTGATCGCCTTCGTCAAGGACACGCTGATCTACGTGTTCGTGCTCGTCGCGGTCTTCTACATCCCGACCAGGCTCGGCGGCTGGGGGCACATCTTCCACGTCACGCAGACCCACTTCGCGACGGTCAGCCCGGTGACGAAGCAGCCGCTGGGCACGTTCCTCCCGACCGCGAAGAACGTCGGCGCCACCCGGTTCGACTTCGCGTCGCTGGCCCTGGGCTCGGCGGTCGCGCTGTTCCTCTACCCGCACGCGATCACCGGCACGCTCGCCGCCAAGCACCGCAGCGCGGTCAAGCGGAACATGATCTACCTGCCGCTCTACTCCGTCCTGCTCGCGCTGATCGCCCTGTTCGGCTACATGGCGATCGCCGACCCGGTGACGGCGGCGAACGTCAAGAAGGCCGGCAACGCGCAGCTCGCCGTGCCATACCTGTTCCAGCACATGTTCCCGAGCTGGTTCACCGGGATCGCGTTCGCCGGGATCATCATCGGCGCGCTGGTGCCCGCGGCCATCATGGCGATCGCCGCCGCGAACCTGTTCACCAGGAACATCTTCGTGGAGTTCTTCAAGCAGGACGCCTCGCCCGCGCTGCAGACCAGGATGTCCCAGTGGGCATCGCTGGTCGTCAAGCTCGGCGCGCTGCTGTTCGCCGTGGAACTGCCGCACACGTTCTCCATCAACCTCCAGCTCCTCGGCGGGGTCTGGATCCTGCAGCTGGGCCCGATGCTCATCGGCGGCCTGTTCACCCGCTGGTTCCACCGCTGGGCCCTGCTGGCCGGCTGGTTCACCGGCATGATCTACGGCACGCTGTGCGCCTACAACGTGCACAACCCGACGACCTCGCACTGGGCCGCCTCGTCGGACATCGTGTTCGGGCACAGCATCTACATCGGCCTGAGCGCGGTGATCCTGAACCTGGTGGTCGCCGTCGTCCTGACCCTCCTCCTCAAGGCCGCCCACGTCCCGGAAGGCACCGACGAGACCCTCCCCCACCAGTACACGGCCGACCCCGACTCGCCCGCGCCCGTTCCGGCCGGCGTAGCCGCCAGCGTGGAGTAAAGCGCGGCAGCAAGCCGTTCGGGATCCCCCGTCGATAACCACGGATCCCGAACGGCTTGCTGCCGCACGCTCCCCCTCCGCGAATCTCCTGACCGCCGGCCGGCGTCCGAGTCCCGTTCTCTCCTGGCCCGGCCGCGGACTCACCTGGTCGGCATAGTCAAAAGAGATTAAGGTTCGCTGGGTGAGCTCACTTACGGAACACGCGGGCGCGCATGCTGTCGCGGTCGCGCAGCGCTACGGCGTGCAGGCCATGTTCACCCTCTCCGGCGGGCACGTGTTCCCGCTCTACGACGGCGCGGTCAAGGCCGACCCGCCGTTGCGCCTGGTGGACGTGCGGCACGAGCAGACCGCCGTGTTCGCCGCCGAGGGAACCGCCCGCCTCAGCCGCACCCCCGGCCTCGCCGTGGTCACCGCCGGCCCGGGAATCACGAACAGCGTGAGCGCGGTGACGTCCGCGTGGTTCAACGGCGCCCCGCTGGTCGTCCTGGGCGGCCGCTCCCCCGACTACCTGTGGGGCAAGGGCGCCCTCCAGGAAATGGACCACGTCCCGCTCCTCGCCCCGGTCACCAAGCGCGCGTGGACCGAGCACTCCGTCGCGCAGGTCGCCTCGTCGGTCGACGAGGCCTTCCGCCTCGCGACCACCCCGCACCGCGGCCCGGTCTTCGTCGACTTCCCCCTGGAGACCATCTACGGCGAGGCAGCCGTGGACCTTCCGGACAGTGCCCTGTTCGCGCCGGAGGCGCCCGGCGGCGCGGACGTGGCCAGGATCGCCGTGCTACTGGCGGAGGCGCGCCGCCCCGTTCTGGTGCTCGGCAGCGACGTCTGGCTGGACGGCGCGGACGTCTCCGCCCGGACCTGCGCCGAGACGCTCCGGCTGCCGGTGGTCGCCAACGGCCAGGCGCGCGGCGTCCTGCCCGGCGGCCACTCGCTGCTGGTCTCCCGGGCCCGCTCGCTGGCGTTCGCCGAGGCGGACCTGGTGATCGTGGCAGGCGTCCCGCTGGACTTCCGGCTGCGCTACGGCTCGTTCGGCCCGAAGGACGCGCCCGCCGCCGTGGTCCACGTCGCCGACTCCCCCGACGGCATCGCGGCCCACTGCCCGCTGGCGGCCTCCGCCTCCGGGGACCTGTCGCTGTTCTTCAGCACGCTCACCGAGGCCTGCGGCGGCCGCCCGGTCGGCGACATGGAGTGGCTGGCCCGGCTACGGGGCACCGTGCGCGCCGCGGCGGCCGCAGACGTCCCGCTGCTGGAGAGCGAGTCCACCCCGGTCCACCCCATGCGCGTCTACGGCGAACTGCTCAAGGTGCTCGACGACGACGCGGTGGTCATCGGCGACGGCGGCGACTTCGTCTCGTTCGCCGGCCGCCTCATCGAGCCGGCCTTCCCCGGCCGCTGGCTGGACCCCGGCCCGTACGGCTGCCTGGGCACCGGCCTGGGCTACGCGATAGCGTCCCGGATCACCTACCCGAGCTCCCAGGTCGTCCTGATGCTGGGCGACGGCGCGGCGGGCCTGTCGCTGATGGACGTCGACACCCTGGTCCGGCACAACCTGCCCGTGGTCATCATCGTGGGCAACAACTCGGCCTGGGGCCTGGAAAAGAACCCCATGAAGGCCGTCTACGGCTACGACGTAGCGGCCGACCTGCGCCCGGAAACGCGCTACGACGAGGTAGTGCGCGCCCTGGGCGGCGCCGGCGAACTGGTCACCGCGCCAGGCGACATCGCCGGCGCCCTGAGCAGGGCCTTCGACGCGTCCACCCCGTACCTGATCAACGTGATCACGGACGTCGCCGCGGAGTACCCCCGCTCCACCACCGGCGTGTAATCCTGTCATCCCTCACCAGCCCACAGCGCGACGACTCACCCGTAGCGCGTGGCGCGTGGCGCGGCGCCTGATGCTGTTATCTCCTGGGGGTCTCTTGAGTTGCGGGTCGGCCCGACGGACACGCACACTCGCGCTAGCGTGCACGTCGCGACGGCGGCAACGGAGGCCGGCGATCTGCGACCTAAATCACGAAGAGTAGCGATAGCACCGGATATGGCCGACATGAAACAAAACCCGTATTCCCCCGGACACCATCCAACGCGCTGACCAGGGAGGATGCTGCGGCGAGCGCCCTCTGACTTGCAGGTTTCGTTTAAAGCTGACCATAGCTACGTACACTATCCGCCGCCATGCGGCTATACCGGACTC
>DAHWEX010000635.1 GCA_027326205.1 Actinomycetota bacterium | reverse complement strand
CGGCTCCACCCAGTTCCGCAGCGGCCGCTTCAACGTCTGGGGCACCGTGGTCGCCGCGTACGTCCTGGCCGTCGGGGTAAAAGGACTACAGCTGGCCGGCCTCCCCGTCTGGATCCCCGACCTGTTCAACGGCACCGCCCTGCTGCTGGCCGTCGGCCTCGCCGCATGGCGGCGGACACCCGGCCCGCGCGGGACCAGGCTGCGTCGCTTCCTGCGGTTGCGGACCTCGGGCTCGCCGCTCACCGAAGCCGGCCGCGGGCACACCGCCCTCATCCAGAGCGGACGCGGCGAGCACGCGTAAAGGAGGTTGCATGTCCAACGCCATCGATCCTGCCCTGTTCCGCGAAACGCTGGGACACTACCCGACCGGGGTGGCCGTCGTCACGGCCGTGGCCGAGGAGGACGGGCCCGTCGGCATGGTCGTCGGGACGTTCTCCTCGGTCTCCCTGGACCCGCCGCTGATCGCGTTCTTCCCGGCCGTCAGCTCGAAAAGCTTCGCACGGCTCAGGAACGCCCGGGCGTTCGCCATCAACGTGCTGGCCGCCGACCAGGAGCCGCTCTGCCGTCGGCTCGCGACCAGCGAAGCGGATAAGTTCGACGGCGTGCGCTGGCGCCCCGGACCGCTCGGCTCACCCATCCTCGAGGACGCCGTCTCCTGGATCGAGTGCACGTTCGATCTGGTCCGGGAGGCGGGCGACCATTACGTCGTCCTCGGACTCGTTCATGGGCTGGCCGTCCAGCGGTCGACGCTACCGCTGCTGTTCTTCCAGGGCGGGTACGGGCAGTTCTCCCCCGGGTCATTCATCGCCGCCCCGGATCCCGACCTGATCCAGGCCGCGCAGCTGGCAGAGACAATCCGCTCTCAGGTCGAGGACCTCAGTGCCGAGTTCGCAGTCAACTGCAGCGTGCTGGTCAAGATCGGCGCGGACGCGGTCCAGGTGCTCGCCGCGAATCAGGGACCCGTCGCCGAACCGTTCCCGCTCGGCCACCGGC
This sequence comes from Actinomycetota bacterium, assembly GCA_027326205.1. Taxonomy (GTDB): domain Bacteria; phylum Actinomycetota; class Actinomycetes; order Streptosporangiales; family Streptosporangiaceae; genus Trebonia. The sequence goes on along the minus strand of DAHWEX010000635.1, from coordinate 8,992 downwards.
AGCCAATCGTCCCGCCCCTCGGCGCGGTCTTCCTGATGAACTCGACGCCGGCCGAAGTCAACGAGTGGCTGCGGCGGGCCCCGGACGACAGCCTGGACCGCCGCGATCTCTACCGCACCCTGCTCGACAAGGTACGCGAGCGGGGCTACTCCCTCCTGGTGGCCGAGCCGGAACTGCTCCAGCGTCATCAGGCGGTGCTGTCCGCGTTCGAGCTGTCTCACCGCCTGCCCCGGCAGGAGCGTGCCGTCCGGCAGGCGACCGCCGAGCTGGCCGACCTCTTCTGCCCCGACCTGGTGCCGGGCCGGCGCTACGACCTCGCCTCGATCGTCGTCCCCGTGCCCGCCAGGGCGGACCTGCCTCAGCTGGCGATCCGGGTGACAGGCCTGCCCGCCGCGCTGCCGACGGAGGAGATCGAGTTCTGGACCCGCCGACTCAGGCGGGTCGCGGCCAGGGCTGCGGCGGCCATGAGCGGCACCCTGCGATGACCGGCAGATGCCCTTCTGCTAGTGCAAAACTCGAACAGAAAATTAAATATATCAAATCGAACGTCGGACGGCATTGGAGCGCCAGCATGACTGAGTACGACGACAAGGCGGAAATCCTCGAGATCCTCAACCTGTATGGATTCGCACTCGACGCGCATCAGTGGCAACTTTTCGACCGTATCTTCACGCAGGACGTCATCGCGGAGTTCGGGCCGGCCGGCCACGCGTGGATCGGGCTGGCCGACTTCAAGCGCTCCTTCGCCGAATTCCACGAGCGGCTGGACAGCCACCAGCACACGATGATGGGCCAAGTCGTGCACGTGGACGGTGAGACGGCCAACGCGTTCAGCTACGGGAACTGGCTGCTACGGCGGGAGGCGGCCGAAGGCGGCCCCACCTGGCTGGGGACGGGCTGGTACGACGACGAGCTGGTGCGGACCGGCGAGGGCTGGCGCATCCAGCGGCGGGTCTGCCGGCTGCAGTCTTGGACCGGAAACCCGCTCGTGCCCGAGCCGGACCAAGAGCACAACCCGGACATGAACCTGAACGTCCTGCGCCGGCACGCCGAGGAGGGCCGGATCGCCTTCTTGAAGGCGATCGAGTCGAAGTGACCGGCAGAGATTCAGCCGCGGTAGTGGCGGACACCGCCACCGGTATCTTCGCGGGCCCGATCGCCGGCCTCCGGTACCAGACACCCACCCAAACCGGCAGCACGAACGAGCGGGGCGAATTCCAGTACCGGAACGGCGAGTCAGTCACCTTCCTCGTAGGCGGGCTCGTGCTGGGATCGGTCGCGGGCGCGCCCAGGGTGAACTTGGCGCAACTCGTCAACCGCGCCGACGGGAAGATCGAGCGGCTGCACGACCCGATCGTGACCAATCTCGCGCGCCTGATCCAGACGCTGGATCGCGGCGGCACCGTCGAGAACGGCGTCACGATCGCGCCGATCGTGCACGACGTCATCGGGCCGATGGTTATCAACTTCAACCAGGCCGACACCGACGCGGCCAAGGTGGCCGGCGGAGCCGCGTCCAGCGGCCCGTCCAGCGAGCAGATGGTCTCGTTCGCCGGCGATCAGACGGTCACCTTCGCCAGCGACCCCATGGTCACCGGGCTGCTGCGGAAACTCAACGCGACACCGGGAGTCTTCACGGCGAACACCCCAAGAAGGCTCCGCGATGCCGCCGCCACCCGCAACGAGCTGCGGCGCAACATCCGCGGCATCGTCAAGCTGACCGACGTCAAGATCCCGCTGCGCGACGGGTCGTACGTCTGCGCGGACGTCTTCCGCCCCGCTGACGACGGCCAGCACCCGGTGGTGATGAACCAGGGGTTCTACGGCAAGAGCTTCGACCACGGCTGCATCGGCAGCGAAGCGGACGCGGCGCGGAAGGAGGAGCTGGAGGACCGGTTCTTCACCGGCAACCCGGACGGCCTGCAGTACGAGAACCACGAAAGCGTCGACTCGTCGGTCTGGGTGCCCAATGGCTACGTGTGCATCCGCGTCGACGCCCGCGGCGTCGGCAACAGCCCGGGGCTGCAGGCGCCGTTCAGCGTCCAGCAGGCAGAGGACTATTACGACGCGATCGAGTGGGCCGGGACACAGCCCTGGTCCAACGGCAACGTCGGCCTGTGGGGGATGTCGTACCTGGCGATCACCCAGCACACCGTCGCCAGCCTGCAACCGCCCCACCTCAAGGCGATGATCGCCCTCGGCACCGACTCCGACCTGTACAACGAGGCGCTTTACGGCGGCGGCCTGTTCGGGGAAGGCTTCTGGACCTGGTGGCGCAAGGCCATGGCCGGCCACAACTTCACCGGCCAGCGGCGGGAGACCGACTGGCTCGCCCGGCTGCTGGCCACCCCGTTCGACGACCCCGCCGCCTACGGCGCCCGCGGGTCGATCTTCATGCGGCCCGAGATCGAGAAGGCCACGGCGCCGGTGTGGATCGTCGGCCCGCAGACGGGCGTGGTGATCCACCAGCTGGGCAGCAGCGAAACCTTCATCCGCTCGACGGGCGCGCGGGCCAGGAAGTTCGACTTCGTCGACGCCTGGTTCCCCTACAGCTACCAGCAATCGACGGTCGCCGAGCACATGCGGTTCTTCGACTACTGGCTCAAGGGCGCCGGCAACGGGGCGATGGACGGTGCGCCGGTCCGGGTGCAGGTGCGCACCGGCAACGGCGGTCACTACGTTTCCGAAGGGGCCGAGTGGCCGCTGCCGCAGACCGTGTACCGGCGCTGGTACCTCGACGCCGTCCCGTCCGACTGGGCCGGAGACGGCCGCCGGAGTGACTTCCTGCGCATCAGCGAGAACGTGCCCGGGACCGAGGCCTCGGCTCACTACGACGCCCACCTCGACATCGGACGGCCGTCGATGTCGCCCGCGGGTTTCGTCGGCGGGACTCCGCGCTGGTCGACCGGTGTCTCATTCGTCAGCGATCCGGTGCCCGAGGACATGGTGCTCGCCGGGTACATGAAGGCCGGCTTGTGGGTCTCGTCCACCAGCCGCGACATGGACGTCTTCGTGTCCCTGCGCGTGCTGGACGACCACGACCGCGAGGTCCGCTACGAGTCGCTGGTCCCGCCGATCGACCCGACCAACATTCACCCGGTGGGGCACGGCCTGCTCAAGGTCTCGCACCGCGCGCTCGATGACGCGCGATCGACGGAATACTGGCCGGTCCACACCCATGCCGAGGCGGATTACCAGCCGATCGAAGACGGCCACATCGTCGCGATCGAGGTGGGGCTGTATCCGAGCAGCGCGCTGATCCGCAAAGGGAGCCGGCTCCGGATTGACGTCCAGCCGTACTCCCCGGCGGGCCTGCCGTCGCGCGCCTATGACGAGAGCTACCACGTCGGCGCGTCGAACACCGTGTACACGGGGCCCGATCATCCCAGCTACGTGCAGTTGCCGATCGTACCGGCGAAAGGTAAATAGACATGAGCCACGAAAAGAGCCTGTTCGAGGCATCTCATTATGTGCCCGGCTCCAACGGATTGCTCAGCCCGTTCGAGCCGGGCACCCGGAACCTGCCGGCCGGCTACCAGCTCGCGCCCGGGTTCGGGTTCCTGTCAACCGACATCGTGTTCGAGAAGGACGTCGCGGTTACCCTGCGCGACGGCGTGACCATCTACGTTGACGTGTTCCGGCCGGCGGGTGATGAGAAGGTGCCCGTCATCGTCGCGTGGAGTCCCTACGGCAAGAGCCAGCGGACGGCTCCCGGTGTTGTCGGGCTCCTGACGATGATCGGCCTGGACTCCAGCAAGGTCTCGGGTCTGGAGAAGTTCGAGGGACCTGACCCGGCCTACTGGTGCGCGCAGGGCTACGCGATCTGCAACCCCGATCCCCGCGGTATCGCCGAATCCGAGGGGGACAGCGCCATGTTCGGCCGTCAGGAGGGCAACGACTGCTACGACCTGATCGAGTGGCTGGCCGACCAGGACTGGTGCTCCGGCAAGGTCGCGATGAGCGGTACCTCCTACCTCGCGGTCGCCCAGTGGATCACTGCCGCCGAGCAGCCGCCTCATCTGGCTGCGATAAACCCGGTGGAGGGATTCAGCGACGTCTACCGTGATCTGGTCATGCGCGGCGGCATGCCGGACACGGGGTTCGCGGAGCGTCTCCAGCTCTACAGCTATGCCGGCAAGAACAAGCGTGAGGACATTCTCGCGGAGGTGGAACGCTACCCGTTGGTGAACGACCTGTGGGATGACAAGACCCCGCGGTTCGAGAAGATCAGCGTGCCAGCCTACGTGGTCGCGAGCTACTCAAGCACGCTGCACACGAAGGGAACGTTCCGTGCCTGGCGGAGGATCTCTTCCGAAGAAAAATGGCTCCGCATCCACGACAACCAGGAATGGCCCGACTACTACGACGAGGCGAACGTCGAAGACCTGCGCCGGTTCTTCGACCGCTATCTGAAGGGCGCGGATAACGGCTGGGAGCGGACACCTCCCGTTCGGTACTCCGTTCTTGACCTTGAGGGCGGAAACCGCGTCAACCAGCCGGCGAGCGAGTTCCCGCCAGCGGGTGCCGTCGACACGAAGTACTACCTCCACGGGCTGCGGCGGACGCTGAACGCCGAGCCGCCGTCACAGGAAGTGGCCGTGGCGTACGACGCGGAGTCGAACCCGGGCCTGGTCTCCTTCACCGTCCGCTTCCCCGAGGAAACGGTGCTGGTGGGCTATCCCAAGGCCCGGCTGTGGGTCGAAGCCAAGGGCGCTGACGACATGGACTTGTTCGTTCTCGTGCAGAAACTGGACGCGTACGGCACTCACCTGCAAGAGTTCACGATTCCCAATCAGAACGCGATGGTGCAGGACCTGACCGAGCGGGGCGCGTCGGTGCTGCGTTACAAGGGTTCAGACGGCCGCCTGCGGGTGTCGGCCCGGCACCTTGACAAAGCGCTGTCCACGGATGCGGTTCCCGCGCACAGCTTCGACCGGGTGGAGAAGCTGCAGCCGGGCGAGATCGCGGACATCGAGATCGACCTGGCTCCCGTCGGCCTGGTGCTCTACCCGGGCCAGCAGCTTCGGCTCGTCGTCAGCGCGCACAACCCGCTGGGCGCGCATATGCCAGCGACACGCGACTGCATTCCGCAGAACAACGGTACGCACGTCATCCACACCGGCGGGAACCATGCGTCCTATCTGCAACTCCCGGTGCTGCGTTCCGCGAATGGCGGTTAAGTCGTCATGCAGGTTCGGATGGCGAGTATCCGGATCCGGGTGCTCTCGATCGCGCTGGTTCCCAGCGTTGCCTTGCTGGTGACCGGTGCCTCAGTCGCGGGTTACCTGATCTCCGAGGGTCTTTCCGAGCACAGCTTCGCTGGCTACTCCGCGGGCAACGTCAGCGTGCTGACTCGCTTCGAGGCTGCCATCGAAAGCGAGCGCACGATCAGCTTGCGGGCGGTCGGCGGCGATCCCCAGGCACTGGCGGCCCTCCCGGCACAGTGGACGGAGACGGACGCGGCGCTCGGGACGGCCGAGAAAGCCGTTGGCGCCCTGCAGGCCATCAACCCGCAGGTGATGGCCAGCACCGCGGCGGGGTTCCGGGTGATCACGGCGGAACTGCCGGGGGTGCGGCAGCGCGTCCGGAGCCGTCAGGAGACCGCCACCGCAGCCGATGCCTTCTATACCCAGATCGTCGGCGGCTCGTCACCCGGCCTGCTGCTGAACGCGCTCGGCGCACCGGATGCCGCCGCTGCGGTGGACGCGATCACGATGCTGGACTTGTTCCCCGCCCTTGACCTGCACTCGCGCGCGGTCGGCCTGGCGGCCGGCTGGGCCGAGCGCGGGACGCTGACTCAGCCCGAGCGACTCCAGGTGGCCCAGCTGACCGGTGCCTACCGCAATGACCTGCAGGTACTCGCCGCGCGGCTGACCCCGGCCGAGCAGTCGGTGTACCAGCACCTCGTTTCCGGTAGCCCGTGGCGGGTCGCCACCGCTGACGAGGACGCCCTGGCCAGCCAGGGCAAGCTAGGCGTCCCCACGGCCGGCTGGCTCGCCGCCGAGAGCCCTGTCTCGGCCGGCCTCCTCCAGCTGTGGATCGACAGTTACCAGCAGAGCGCCGACGCCACCGTGACTGCCGCCAATCAGACGCTGTCCAGGTCGATCTGGCTCGGTTCGCTCGTGCTCGCGCTGACGATCGGAGCCTTCGCGGCCGCCCTGATCCTGGCCAACCGGCTGGTCGGCCGACTGCGACGGCTGCGCACGAAGACCCTGGAACTCGCCGACAGCAGGCTCCCGGAGATCGTCGCCCGCCTCGGCGCCGGCGAGCCCGTCGACGTGGACTCAGTGCTGGGGCAGCTCGACTACGGCTCCGATGAGATCGGGCAGGTCGCCGAGGCGTTCAACGCCGCGCAGCGCACCGCCGTGACGGCGGCCGCCGCTGAAGCCAGCACCAGGAACGGCATCAGCAAGGTCTTCCTCGATATCGCGCACCGCAGTCAGCTCGTGGTGCACCGGCAGCTGGAGCTGCTCGACGTCGCGGAAGCCAGGCAGGCTGATCCGGAACACCTGGAGCTGCTGTTCCAGCTCGACCACCTGGCCACCAGGGCCCGCCGTAACGCGGAGAACCTGCTGATCCTGGGGGGCGGTCAGCCGGGACGGAAGTGGCGCAGGCCAGCGGCGATCGAGGACGTGGTGCGCAGCGCGGTGTCGGAGACCGAGCACTTCGCGCGGGTGGACACCGTCCGGCTGCCCGACGCGCGGGTGCAGGGAGCCGTCGTCGGGGACCTCATCCACCTGCTGGCCGAGCTGGTCGACAACGCCACGGCCTTCTCGCCGCCCGACGCGCCGGTAACGGTGCGGGGCAACGCGGTCGGCAAGGGCATCGTCATCGAGGTGGAAGACCAGGGTCTTGGAATCGGGTATGCGAAGCGGGAGCAGCTGAACGAGACGCTGCGCAACCCGCCCGGATTCCAGGAGATGACCGTATCCGGGCAGCGGCATATCGGGCTGTTCGTGGTCGGTCAGCTCGCTCAGCGGCACGGTATCACGGTCAGCCTGCAAGATTCGGCCTACGGCGGCGTCCGGGCGATCGTGCTGATTCCCGCCGGGCTGGTGGAAACCGGGACCGGCGACGGCATCGTGGCGTCAGCGCGGGCCGGACGGCACGAGCAGTTGCCCGGGCCACCGCATCCGGCCTGGCCAGGACCTGGTGCGGTGCCGCGTCCGTCCGGGGGCGACGGAGCCGACTCGCTCGGCCAGCAGACCGGGCCGCTGGCCACCGGCTCGGCTCAGCCTGACCGGGGAGCCTCTCCCGCGCCCACGCCGAAGCCCGGGCGCGCCCCGCTGCAGCGCCGTGAGCGGCTGGCCAGCCTGGCACCCGAACTGCGACCGGACGCAGCCGGGGCCAGGGCCGCCGAAGACCGGGTACCACAGCGGCCGCAGCGCAGCCCGGATGAAGCCCGTGGCGCCATGTCGGCCTTTCAGCGCGGAAGCCGTCTTGGACGCGATTCTGCTAGCGAGGACAAACGATGAACGAGGATATGACCGTCCGCGGCGGCCGGCTGGACTGGCTGCTCGATGACCTGGTCCGGCGCCTGGCGGGCAGCGAGAAGGCGGTGGTGCTGTCTGGCGACGGGCTGCTGCTCGGCCGTTCGGCGGACCTGGACCGTGACGGCGCCGAGCACCTGGCGGCGATGGCGTCGGCGTTCAGCAGCCTGTCACGGGGCGTGGGCATGAGGTTCGGCAAGGGCGGCGTCTTGCAGACCGTCGTCGAGCTAGCGGACGGCTATCTCGTGGTGACCGAGGCCGGCGCGGGAGCCTGCCTGGCGCTGCTCGCCTCGTCGCACGCCGACCTGGGCATGGTGGCGTACGAGATGAACGTGATAGTGCAGCAGGTGGGCGGTGCCCTGTCAGCCGTCCCGCGCGTGCGGCCAGCGCAACCGCCGGCCTCCCGCGTGCCATGACCGGCGCCGCGTCCTCCGGTGACGAGGATCCCGGCCCGCTGGTTCGCCCGTTCGCGGTGACCGGGGGCCGGGCAGGCAAGGACCTGCACGGCCTCGACATCCTCACCCTGGTCACGGCCGCCCGCTCGGAGGCCGGCAACGCCGGCCTGAACCGGGAGTACCGGGAGATCCTGCGGCTGTGCCAGCACCGGGCGCTGTCGATCGCCGAGATCGCCGCCCACATGAACCTGCTGCTGGCCGCGGTCAAGGTCCTCGTCAGCGACCTGATCGACAGCGGCTACCTCATCCACCGGCCGCCGCCAGCGCTCGCAGCGCTGCCCGACATCAACCTGCTACAGGCGGTACTCAACGGTGTACGAAGACTTTAACTCGATCAGGCACCCCGACCTGGGCGGCGCGCAGGCAGTCAAGATACTCATCGCCGGCGGGTTCGGGGCTGGTAAGACTACCCTCGTCTCCGCCGTCAGCGAGATCAAGCCGCTGCGTACGGAAGAACGGCTGTCGCAGATCGGAGCGTCCGTCGACGACCTCACCGGGATCGCCGGCAAGACCACGACCACGGTGGCGCTGGACTTCGGCCGGATCACCGTCAGCTCCAAGGTGGTGCTGTACCTGTTCGGCACTCCCGGCCAGGACCGGTTCTGGTTCATGTGGAAGGAGCTGTCGGCGGGTGCTCTCGGCGCGGTCGTTCTCGCCGACACCCGGCGCATCACCGACTGCTTCAGTTCCCTCGACTTCTTCGAGACCAGCGGCATTCCCTTTATTGTCGCGGTCAACTGCTTCGACGACGCTGAGATCTACGCCGAGGACGAGGTCCGTCTCGCCCTCGACATCGGGTCCCGCGTCCCCATCCAGTTTTGCGACGCCCGTCATCGCGGCTCAAGCAAGCAGGTCCTAGTCCGCTTGCTGGAGTACCTGATGGCCACCGCGAGGGAAACGACCCGTGACGCGCAGCAGTTAGCGAACGTAGGCCGCGACGACCTTCGAAGATCCGTGAGCGGATTCGAACCGCTGACCGGCCGCTTACAAGGCGAATAGGACGGTCGTCTCAACGTCACGGCACGCAGGCCCGCTGCTCGAGCCCGT
>DAHWEX010000530.1 GCA_027326205.1 Actinomycetota bacterium | reverse complement strand
CACCCGCTGTGCGGGCGGGACTTCGAGTTCATCGTTTACCGGCAGAACTGTATTACAGTTGCTGTTTTTCGTTCTGTGACGGCGCTGCAGCTCAGCGTGGCGCATCGGTAAGACGTGGCGGTTACGTGGCGTCACCCCCTTCCGGTCGTCGTGGCTCAGGTGACGAGGGCTGCCAGGCGGGTGCTGTAGTGGTGCCAGCGGGCGCGGGCCTGGTGGCGGCGCCGCCATGCTGACCAGCGGAGGCAGAAGGCGAGGCGGGCCAGGCTGGTGAGGCCGGCTTTCCAGTCGCGGGCGAGACGGTCGATGCGGGCGGTCTCGGGGGCGGACAGCCTGACCGGGGGGATGCCAGGCGGGCAGGGCTGGCCTCCGCGGGCGGGCAGCGGCGCGGTGCCGGTGTAGATCTGCAGGTCAGCGGCGCTGGCGGCGGGCTCGCTGACGGCGGCCGGGGCATTGCGGCCGGCGGGCGGTGCCGCGGGGAGGACGCCGGCGCCGGCGAGGGCGGCCTGGATGGCGGCGGTCCGCAGCTGGGCGAGGGCGGTCAGCGCGGTGTGCCGGCAGAGCGCGTGGTATGTCCTGGCCTGGGACTGGTCCCAGCCGAGGGCATCCTTTCCCGTCTTGAAAGTTATTTCGACTGGCCATCTGCGGCCTGCGATGGTGATGAAGTAGGTTATGGTCGCGGGGCGGCCTTCCGGGGCGTAGCACAGGTAGAAGGCGTACTGGTTCTTCCCCCGGTCCGGGAGGCGGCGGATGAGCAGGAACTCCCGCGGGTCTGCGGTGGCGAGCATGGCCCACCGGGCGTAGCGGGGGCCTTTCGCGCCGTTCCCGGCTGACCGCTGCTCGAACACCGCATCGGATATTGCCTCGTCAGCGCGGATGACCGTGTTCTTCGCGACGGTGATCTTGTAGTCGCAGGGGATGATGACGACGTAGGCCAGGCCGAGCAGGCGGAGCGTGGCCCGGAAGTCCGAGCTCCGGCCGTGCACTTCGTCGGCGGCGGCCCACAGCACCCGCAGGCCGCCTCTCACCAGGCGTCTCGCCTGCGCCATGGCCAGCTCCGGCTTCGTCGCGAACGCCAGGCCCTGCGGGATGCGGGCCTTCCCCCTGCGCCCGGGGTCTTTCGCCCAGCAGTCCGGCATGTACACGTCGAAGTCCACCCAGGCCTGCCCGAGCGCGGTGACCAGCGCGGCGAACACCCAGGTCACGCAGTTCTCCACCTTGCCGGTGACCCCGGCGTGCTGCGGCGCCACGCACGCGGTGGAAGCGCCTTTGCGCAGGTCAGCGGTCTCGTCGAACGCCAGCCCCGGCCCGGTCTCGTCACCGGGGTCGTCGCGCAGCACCTCCTGCGCCAGGCCGGGAAGCAGCTCCCGCAGCTCCTCCCACCGCCACTTATGCCTGCTCAGCAGCGCCTGCATCCGGTGCGGCCCCTCATGCCCGGCCTTCTGCGCCAGCTCCCAGCAGTTCGCCCGCACGTCCCGCGCCAGCGCCCGGATGTAGTCCGCCCCCGCCGCGATCGTGCCGCGCCGCCGCATGACCCGGCCCAGCACGTCCCTGACCAGCGCGTCTGCCCTCTCGTCACAGTCCGCGGCATCCTCTATGCTGGCCACCGCGGCCGTGGCCTCGTTGTTCTGTTTTTCCACAAAATCCAGGAACGAACCACGGCCGCCCCGCGTCACACGCCCGGGAACCCGTGCCTAAATCGCAACACCAGTCCGCGATCGTCACTCGTCGTCACGGGAAGCCATCTGCACGGCCGTCACCGAAGAACCAGCAGTCAAGCACTCAGCGTGAAACAGCAACTGTAATACAAGGCAGAGATAAACGCCATCAGTTTTCTCTTGGCGGCGGATCTGGCCGGAGCGGGCGCCGCGATGGACCCCAGCGGGTCAGCGCTCATACCGTCGGCGGCGACGTCCGGGATTGACCCGGAGTTGCGCCGCGGGAAGATCGTGCAGAACCTGGAGTTGCTCCGCAAGGAATTCGCGCAACTCGCCCCCGATGTCCAGGCTCGGGTCCGGCTGCTGGTAGCCGACCTGGTACTTCCGGTCGGCGCGGTCGGCCTGGACGAGGGCACCCGCGGTGGGTCGCTGATCGTCCAGCACTATCTGGTCGGCACGGCCGCCGAACAAGCGCCGCTGCTGCACCTGCGCGCCGAGTACGACGAGCCGTGGTACAGCCGCTATCTCGCCCAGTGCGAGGCGTGCGTCGCCGCAGCCCGGCCGTGGACCGGGAGGAGTGGCTCGCCCTGACCTCCGTTATGCCCGACTATCTGCCGGCCGTACGGGGATTCTTCGACCGCCAGTACGCGGCCCACGACCGGTACTGGTGGCGCGGGTCCAACCGGTACAGCACGCAACCCAGCGACCACACCGCCTTCAACGCCGCCTGGCTCGCCGCGGCGGCCCGCCGCGGGCCGGGCAGAGCCCTCGACCTGGGCGCCGGCGAGGGCGCCGACGCGATCCGGCTCGCCCGGCTTGGTTACCAGGTCGATGCGATCGACGCCAGCGCGGTAGCCTGCGAGAAGGCCGAACGGTTCGCTCGTGCCGAGCGGGTAGACGTCACCGTGCGCTGGGAACCAATCGAGACCACGAGCCTGACAGGGACCTACGACATAGTGCTGATGAACGGCTGCCTGCATTACATCCGCGACAAGCACAGCGTGCTCACCCGGGTCGCCGCGGCCAGCGCGGCGGACGCGGTGCACGCGGTCGCGCTGTTCAGCACAGTGACCCCGGTGCCGACCGAGCACGCAGCCGTCCCTGTGTTTCCCGACGAAGAGGGCGGAACCGTGGAACGGTTCTATGTTGGCTGGCGGACGCTGCTGCGTGCCCGTGAGCGAGACCGCGCCGAGCACTCACATCCCGGCTTCGCGCCGCACGTCCACAGCCACATCAAGCTCGTCGCGGCCAGGAAACCCGAAGGGACACCGGCCGGATGACACCAACCGCCAGCGATCTGCGCAACGCTGACCTCCTCTGGGACTACCTCCGCCTAGGCATGCCGGTCCAGCCCGCCGAGTGCTTGCTCGTTCTCGGTGGCCACGATATCGGCGTGGCCCGCCGCACCGCGGAACTCTACGAGCTGAGGATCGCGCCGCTCGTCGTGGTGTCCGGCGGCTCCCGCGCTGTCCCCGACGGCAGCGACTTCCCTACCGAGGCTGACTCCATCGCCGATGTCCTCCTTAGCCACGGCGTTCCCAAAGAGGCCATCGCGCTGGAACGCCTCGCCTCTAACACCAGCGAGAACTTCTGGCTCGCCGCCGAACTGCTGCGCGACCTGGGCCTCGATCCCAGTACTTTCCTCGCGGTCACTAAGCCATATGCCGAGCGGCGCACTATCGCCACCGCCCGGCGCCGCTGGCCCCACAAGGTCGTGGCGGTCACCTCCGAGCAGGTCACCTTCAACGAGTACCTAGCGGGTGAGATCCCATCCGATCGCATCTTGTCCTATCTGGCTGGCGAAGCCATTCGCCTGGAAACTTACGCAGCCGGAGGGCTTATCGACCCTGGCGAGCCCGTGCCCGGCAGCATCCTCGACGCGGCGCACACGCTGCAGGCGGCAGGCTTCAGCAGCCGTGCCATCGGTTAGCGGCACAGCACATCCAGATCGAGTCGGCCCCTAAGATGGCCGGACGACGCTCATCGTCATCAACTACGTCCTGGAGCGCGACCGGCTCACCGAGGTCACCCCGCTGCTGACCGCCGACGACCGGCACCACGCCCGGACCCAGCTC
>DAHWEX010000583.1 GCA_027326205.1 Actinomycetota bacterium | reverse complement strand
GGGGGGTCGTTCCCCCGGAAAATTACTGGTCATGCGTATCATTCCCGTCGCCATCAATCTGGCTGAACCGCTCCCCGCGCATCAGGCCCGCCGCGCCAAGCGCCAGCATCCGCGCAGCCAGCTCACGTCCGAGGTCCGCTGCGTCTGCCGCATCCGCCTCGCCGCTTTCCCGTATCACCATTCTCCCGGAGCCCGGCGCTGAGTCCAGTACGGCAGGTGAGAAACTTGCCGTGCTCGCGCCGAGGACTACTCCCTCCAGGTGAAGCCTGTTTACCCCCGCCTGCGCCGCGTACGCGCCGACGGGCGCGCTGCATCCCGCCTCAAGGGCGGCGAGCAGGCAGCGCTCGGCCGTCGCCGCCGCGCGGGTGGGCGCGTGGTCGACCCCGGCGAGCAGTTCGGCGAGCCCGGTGTCGGCGGCGCGGCACTCCACGGCCAGCGCGCCCTGGCCGGGTGCCGGCACCATGGCGTCGGGCTCGAAGATCTCGCTGACCAGGTCGGTCTGGCCGATCCTGGCGAGGCCCGCGTAGGCGAGGACGACCGCGTCGAGTTCTCCCTCGCGCACCGTGGCGAGCCGGGTGTTCGCGTTCCCCCTGATCGGCACGCAGACGATGTCGGAGCGCAGCATCGTGAGCTGCGCGGCGCGGCGCGGCGAGCCGGTGCCGACGCGCGCGCCCGGCGGCAGGTCGGCGAGCTTGGCGCCGTCCCGGCCGACGAGCGCGTCACGCGGGTCGTCGCGGACCGGAACGGCGGCCAGGGCGATCCCCGGGGCGGCGCCGGTGGGCAGGTCCTTGAGCGAGTGCACCGCGAAGTCCACCTCGCCGGACAGCAGCGACTCGCGCAGGGCGCTCACGAACACCCCGGTGCCGCCGATCTGGGTCAGGTGCTCCCGGCTGACGTCCCCGTGGGTGGTCACCCCGACGAGCTCTACCCGGCGGCCGGTGCGCTCGGTGATCAGCCTGGCGACCTCGCCCGACTGGGAGAGCGCCATCGGGCTCTTGCGGCTGCCCAGGCGGAGGGATTGCGAGTTCACTGGTTCCCCTCCAGCTGGGTAAGGGGGGCCTCGACTTCGGCGTGGGTCACCGCGTCGACCGTGCGCGGATCCAGGTCGAAGAGCACCCGCAGCGCGGCGGCGTATTCCTCGCCGTCGGGTGACGACGCGAGTTCCTTCACCCGCACGGTGGGCGCGTGCAGCAGCTTGTCGACTACCCGCCGGACGGTCTGGGCCATCTCTTCCAGGGCACGGCCGCTGACGCCTTCCTCCGACAGCCGGCCCGCCAGCCTGTTCAGTTCCGCGTCCACCACCGTCGCCGCCTTCGCCCGCAGGGCCACAACCGTCGGCGTCACCCGTGCCGCGCGGACCGCGGTGCCGTAGGCGGCGAACTCCTCCTCGACGATCGCGCGCACCGCCGCCACCTCGTCGGCCCCCACCCCGCCGCCGGTCGCGCGCAGTTCGTCCATGCCGAGCACGCGGACGCCGGGGAGGTCCGCGGCGTCGGGCGCGACATCCCTGGGCATGGCCAGGTCGAGGAAGACCAAGGGCCGGGCGGGGTCGCGCCCCTCCAGCGAGCGCCGGACGTCGGCCTGGGTGATCACCAGCCCCGCGGCGCCGGTGCACGAGATCACCAGGTCGGCGGCGGCGAGCGCGGCCGGCAGTTCCGTGAGGTCCGCGACGGTGCCGCCCACCCCGGCGGCGAGCCGCTCGGCCCTGGCCCGGGTGCGGTTCGCCACGGTCACGGTCGCGGCGCCGGCCCGCGCGGCGGTCGCCACGGCGAGCCCGCTCATCGCGCCCGCCCCGACAACCAGGACGTTGCGGCCGGAGAGGTCGCCGCTGCCGACGGACCGCTCGATGCCCACGCTGACCATGCTGAGCCCGAGCCGGTCGATGCCGGTCTCGGCGCGGGCCCGCTTGCCCGCGCGCAGCGCGAGCCGTCCCAGGTCGCGCAGCGACCGGCCGAGCGTCCCCAGGTCGTCCGCCTGCTTCAGCGCCGCCCGCACCTGGCCGATGATCTGGTCCTCGCCCACCACCACGGACTCAAGGCCGCTGGAGACGGCGAGCAGGTGCTGGACCGCGCGGTCCTCATAATGCACGTACAGGCTGGTGGTCAGCTCCTGCGCGGGGATGCCCGAGTGCCTGGATAGCAGTTCGCACACGCCGGCGACGCCGCTGTGAAACCGGTCTACCTCCGCGTACACCTCCACCCGGTTGCAGGTGGAGATCACGAACGTCTCCGCGATGTCCGGCAGGTGCGCCACGTCGTGCAGCAGCTTACCGAGCGTGTCGCCGCTGACCGAAGCACGCTCAAGGACTGAAACCGGCGCGCTCTTATGGCTCAGGCCAACGACGAGGACGCTCACTCTTGCACCGCCTACGCTTCCGCCGCTGCCCGATCCGTCGCCTGCACGAACCGCGCGGTACTGCGCCGCTGTGCGTGGAAGGCGAGAATTTGCAGCTCAATCGATAGATCGACCTTACGAACGTCGACGCCCCCCGGCACATTGAGCACCAGGGGCGCGAAGTTCAGGATGCTCGTCACCCCGGTGGCGACCAGCCGGTCGCACATCGCCTGGGCGGCGCCGGCCGGGACCGCGATCACGCCGATCGCGATGCCGTGCTCGGCCACGAGCGCCTCCAGTTCGCTGACGTGCCTGACGATAACGCTGCCGAGCTTGCGCCCGACCAGCGACGGATCGCTGTCAAGTACCGCCTCGATGCGGAATCCCCGGTTGAGGAAGCCGCCGTAGTTCGCGAGGGCGCGGCCGAGGTTGCCGGCGCCGATGATCACCACGGGCCAGCGCTGGGTGAGCCCCAGGGCCCTGGATACCTGGTAGACGAGGTACTCCACGTCGTAGCCGACGCCCCGGATGCCGTAAGAGCCCAGGTGGCTCAGGTCTTTGCGGAGCTTCGCCGAGTTGACGCCGGCCGACCGCGCGAGCTCGTCGCTCGCGACGGTGGTGACCCCGCGCTCCGCCAGTGCGTACAGGGCGCGCAGGTAGACGGGCAGCCTGGCCACCGTAGCGTCGGGAATACCACCGGGGTAGGGGCGATCGGCGAGATTCCCTGGCTCGGCTTCTGAGCCGGGGAACTCGGCTGCACTGGACATGGCACCAA
Source organism: Actinomycetota bacterium (assembly GCA_027326205.1). Lineage (GTDB taxonomy): Bacteria > Actinomycetota > Actinomycetes > Streptosporangiales > Streptosporangiaceae > Trebonia. The sequence continues at coordinate 3,269 of DAHWEX010000583.1, read as the reverse complement.
CCATACGTCGATTGTGAATGAATGCACAAAGTCCGTACCAACTACGCTGCACCTCAGGCTTGCCACCGAGGGTCAGCGCAGCGCCCGCCGCAACCGGTCCTCCGAGACCCGCCAGAAATCGTGCTGTACGCCGTCCACGAACGTCACCGGGATCTTGTCCCAGAACTCACGCTGATCCGCCTCGGACTGCGTGATGTCGCGTTCCTCCCAGCTTACGCCGAGGTCAGCAGCGACCCTGCTGATGACCTCGCGCGCTTCCTCGCACAGGTGGCAGCCGGGGCGGGCGAAGAGCGTGATCCTCGGCTCACTCACCGGTCCGGCCCGTTCCCGCTACCGGTAGCCCTGGGAGCGCGGGTCCCACTCGGCGGACTGCCTGCCGTCATCGCCGTAACGGCTCCCGTTGCCCTGGTAGCCGTCGGCCCCGGCACCGGGTGACTCGCCGCTGGTGAGCTCGCGGTAACGCGGCGCGTACTGGGTACTGGCCGACGCGCTGTAGGAGCCAGAGCCGCTGTCGGGGGCAGGGTATCCGCTGGAGGTGCCGTAACCGTTGCCACTGCCATTGCCATTGGCCGCGGCCGCGGCGTTCGGGTAACCGCCGCCGTAGCCATTGGAGCCGCCCGGGTAACCGTTCGACCCCTGGTAACCGCTCCCGTTGGAGTAGCCATTGGAGCCGGAGTAACCGTTGGTGCCCTGGTAGCCGTTGGAACCCGAGTAGCCATTGTCACCGGAGTAACCGTTGGCACTTTGATTGCCATTAGCACCCGGATATCCGTTACTCGGGTAACTGCCGCCATTTGCGTACCCGGAGGTCCCCGAGTAACCGGTGCTGTTGGCAGCGCCGTACTGGCCGTTACTCGCCCCATAAGCCCCATTGCCGGGGTTTCCGTACTGGGGCGCCGGGGAGTATGCCTCGCGACCAACCGTTGGGTACTGGCTGTTTTCCGTCCCGTACTGGTCCGCCGCGGGCGTGAAACTGGCCACCGCCGCCGTGCCGGCCGGCTGGGCCGGTGGCGAGTACTGCGGCGCCGGGGAGTACTGGGTCTGCGCGTACTGGGCCCCCGCCGCGTAGCGGTCGCCGCCGCCCTGGGCGGGTTCCGCGCCGCGCGGGCTCCAACTCGGCTGCGACGGCGCCTGCGGCGCTCCCGGCGCGGCCGACTCGGACACGGAGCCGAGCGCCGCCACCTTCGCGTACTTCAGCCGCAAGTCAATAATGTTCGTGGCCAGGACGCACGGGGCACGGTCCGCCGTAAACTGCCGAATATGCGGCTGCCGCTCATGGCTCATGAACGCGGCGCGATCCCGGTAAATCTCGTAGATGATTCGCTGCTGCGGTGCCTTGGGAACTACGTGGATGACATAGACAAGGGTATCCGGCTCGGCCGTACGGACGCCTTCCGCGGCGCGCTCGGCAAGCCGGTCGAATTCCCGCGTCTTATCTTCATGCAACGTGTAAATCGAAAGGCGGCCATATGGCCGGGGCGTGCCGACCGAGCCATCGTCATCCGGCTCATCATTATCGAGCGGAGCGAACTCGGGGGTATAACCGGTGCCGCCGGGCCGGGCATTGGCGCCGCCGTAACCTGAACCGCTGCCATAGCCCGAGTCATAACCGGCGGCGTCGCGCCTGCTCGCGCCATTGCCGCCGCTGCCGTTACGCCCGTACCCGGCGCCCTGATAAGCGTCGCGGCCGCCGCCGTACCCGGCGTCACGGTCACGGTACCCGTCCGCGCTGTACCCGCCGGAGCCGTAGCCGTTCGCCGCGCCACGCTGGCTCGGGTAGCCGGAAGTGCTCCCGTAGCGGTCGCCGCCGGCCGAACCGCCCGTCGACTGGAACGACGGGAAGTCCGGAGCCGCGTACGCCTGGGCGCCGGGTGGCGCGTTGCGCACGTAGGCCCCCGCCGCGCCGCCGGATGACTTGCGTGACCGGTCGGCCTCCTCAACAGGATCGGCCTCCTGGATCCCCCAGTCGCCGACACTGTCGTCCGACCACGCTTCCTGCGCGTCCAGGCGACCCTCGTCCCACCCGTCGTCGCGTCGCCGTCTGCCGCTCATATCCGCTCCGATCTCGGTATAAGGCTCCCGCGTCTTCCATTGTCGGCCAGGTCGGCCGCTGGGACCAACGTGTTACCGACATCCGAATCAACCGACTTGATCCGATTTGACCGGGAGCCCGCGTACCGGGTACTCCGCCCCGTCGCAGGCGCGGCGGATGCCGCGGGCACGCCCCAGGCGCGCCCGCGTGACCCGCAGCGACTGAACGCGGCTACTTCTTGTTCCTGCGCTGGATCCGCGTCTTCTTCAGCAGCTTGCGGTGCTTCTTCTTCGCCATCCGCTTGCGGCGCTTCTTGATGACTGAGCCCATCAGGCCACCATCCCTTCGGCACAACGGCAGACGGGCACGCCATCACTCACCGGCGGCCGGGAGGCTGGGCACACGCCCGAAAATGTAGAGGTAAGCGTGAGCGCCAACCGGTCACGCAGTCCTCTACCCTACCCGCAACCGCGCCGCCGTGAGACCGACCTGGCATCGTTCAGCCGCCGGATGCCCTCGCCGGCACCCGGCGCCCGACGCCCGACGGCGAACAGGTTTTCCTGGAGGGGACCACCCCGCCCCCTCCCCGGATGCGTGCTGAACGACCGCGCCTGGAGTCCGCTCGGGCGGACTCCGGGGAGACGGGCGGCCTCCCCTGGCGGTCACCGCGCGCCGGTCCCGGCTGCTGCCCACGAGCCGGTCTACCCGTGCTCAGCAGCCAGAACGCGGCTCAGGCGGTGCCGACGAAGGCTGCCCGCAGGTACTGGTTCACCGCCTGCTCCGGGACCCGGAAAGAACGACCGACCCGTATGGCTTCCAGCTCGCCGGAGTGGACCAGCCGATAGACGGTCATCTTCGATACCCGCATGATCGTGGCCACTTCGGCGACGGTTAGGAATCTCACGTCGCTTAGGGGAGTTTCGCTTGCCATCATTGCCCTCTTCCCGCGCGAAGCCGAGCACGCCTGTCGACCGGATTCGGCGCACCAGTCACGTACGTATCCCAGCGTAAGTCTCGTACGGAAAAGAGCAAGGGGCCGAATAGACTTATTAGTCTTACTCTTCGGCAGCTAGGACACGGGCGTACCTGGGCGCACCCCGGGCGATTCTATGAAAAGAACGGAAAGAAGCACGTCAAGCACCCCTGAAGGCCCGAAGATGTCGTCTGTCACCCCTACTACGACTGGTCGTCCGAGCGGACATTTAACATCACGGGCAGGCCATGTACGGGAAACACG
>DAHWEX010000581.1 GCA_027326205.1 Actinomycetota bacterium | reverse complement strand
GCGGGCTGCTCGGTCAGCAACGGCTCGTCGACCAATCCGTCCGCCTCGGCCCCGGCGTCGTCTTCCGCCGCGTCGGCGGCATCGTCATCGTCATCGTCGTCGTCGGCCTCGGCGTCGTCCGCGAGCAAGCACATCACCGTGGCCATCGTGCCGAAGCTGCTCGGCCTGTCGGTGTTCGAGGCGAACGTCAAGGGAGCCAGGCAGGTAGCCCCGGGCCTCAACGAGACGATCGACTACACGGCCTCGGTGGACGCCAGCGGTCCCGAACAGGCCGCGGTGATCATGGGGCTGGTGCACAGCAACAACCCGCCGCAGGTGATCGCGTACTCCGCCAACGACCCCACGTCCGAGGTCCCGGCGCTTGAGGCGGCCGCGAAGGCGGGCATCAAGGTCATCGGCTTCGACTCCGACGTGACCGCGAGCGCCCGCTCCTACTTCATCCAGGACACCGCGTACCCCGCGATGGCCCAGGGCCTCATCGACGCGGTGGTGGCCAAGTTCGGCGCCAAGGGCACGATCGGCATCCTCTCCTCGACCCCCGACGCCACCATCCAGAACGCGTGGATCGGCGCCATGCGCACCTACATCGCGCAGAAGTACCCGAACCTGAAGATCGGCCCGATCGGCTACGGCCAGTCCAACCAGGCCACATCGCAGACCCAGGCCACCAACCTGATCAACTCCAACCCCGACCTGCTGGCGCTCATCCCCATCGACGGCGCCGCGGTGCCGGGGGCGCTCGCCGCCGTCCAGACGCTCGGCAAGGTGGGCAAGATCGGCGTGTTCGGCATCGGCGACCCCAACCCGAACCAGAAGTACTTCGCCAACGGCTCGCTGACCGGCCTCTTCCTCTGGGACGAGGTCAAGGAGGGCGAGTTGATCGCCTACGTCGCCCGGCTGGTGGCGGACGGGCAGATGCCCGCCGCCGGCGGCAGCTTCACCGCGGGCAGCCTCGGCTCGTTCACCGTGAGCGACAGCCCGGCACCCGGCACGATCATCTTCTCCAAGCCGCTGGAGTTCACGAAGGCGAACTACCTGCAGTACAACTTCTAGCCCACCAGAACGCGAGGGCCCGGTGCCGCGGCACACCGTGCCCTCGTCCGCCGGAGCGCGGGACATCCCCTCGTCCCGCGCTCCGGCCCTGACCGCTGCCCGCCGCCCGCTCAGCCGCGGACGACGCCGGCTCAGCCGTGGACGATGACGCCGCGGATGTTCTTGCCGGCGACGAGGTCGTCGTAGCCCTGGTTGACCTGCTCCAGGGAGTACCGGGAGGTGACGAGCTCGTCGAGCTTCAGTTCGCCCGCCTGGTAGAGGTCGAGCATCTTGAGGATGTCGTACTGCGGGTTGCCCGACCCGAACAGGCTCCCCTTGATCGTCTTCTCGAACAGCGTCAGCACCCCGCCGGACACGTGCACGGTCAGCTTGGCCGGGTTGGCGAGCCCGGTGACGACGACCACGCCGCCCTTACCGACCACGTCGAAGGCGGCCGAGACGACCTCCTCATCCACCACGCCGACGGTGACGAGCGCCTCGTCCGCCAGTTGCCCGCGGGTCATCTCGATGACGGCGGCCTGGGCCGAGGCGGCGTCCGCGAACGCGTGGGTCGCGCCGAGCGACAGCGCCGTGTCGCGCTTGAACGGCAGCGGGTCCACCACGACCACGTTCTTCGCCCCGGCGTGCCTGGCGCCCTGGACGGCGTTGATGCCGATGCCGCCGATCCCGTAGATCACCACGGTGTCCCCGGACCGCACGTTCCCCGCGTACACGGCGGTGCCCCAGCCGGTCGGGACGCCGCACCCGACGAGCACGGCCGACTCGAGCGGCAGCGACTCGTCGACCTTGACCACCGAGTGCTGCGAGACCGTGGCGTACTCGGCGAAGGTGCCGACCATGCACATCTGCCCGTAGTCGGTCCCGCCGGAGTGGAACCGGAAGGAGCCGTCGGGGAACGATCCGGCGAGGATCGTCGCGCCCATGTCGCACAGGCTCTGGTGCCCGGTCGAGCAGTAGCGGCAGACGCCGCAGCTGGGGATGAACGAGCAGACCACGTGGTCGCCCACCTTGACCTTGGTGACCCCGGGGCCGACCTCCTCGATGACCCCGGCGCCCTCGTGCCCGCCGACGATCGGGAACCGGGGGGTCAGGTCGCCCTCGGTCAGGTGCAGGTCGGAGTGGCACAGCCCGGCGGCCACGTAGCGGATGAGGACCTCGCCCGCGCCGGGCCCGTCCAGGTCAAGCTCGGTGATCTCGAACGGGGACTTGACGTCATGCAGTACGGCAGCCTTGACCTTCATCGGGGCCAACCTCCTTGTTCGCCGGTCCTAGCGCCTCCCGCAGATTGTCTCCGGGCAACGCCGGCGCTAACCGTCTCATAGTGAGACGGCAGGCCTCAGGCGTCCAGCCCCAGTTCCCGGGCGATCAGCATGCGCTGCACCTCAGAGGTGCCCTCGCCGATCTCGAGGATCTTGGCGTCCCGGTAGAAGCGGCCGACGGCGAACTCGTTCATGAACCCGTAGCCGCCGAAGATCTGGGTCGCGTCCCGCGCGTTGTCCATGGCCGCGTTCGAGGCGGTCAGCTTCGCGATCGCGGCCTCCTTCTTGAACGGCTCGCCCGCGGCCATCTTCGCCGCCGCGTGCCACCAGGCCAGGCGCGCGTTGTGCGCCCGGACCTCCATGTCGGCGATCTTGAACTGCAGCGCCTGGAACCGGCCGATCGGCCCGCCGAAGGCGGTCCGGTCCCTGACGTAGGCCAGCGACTCGTCCACGCAGCCCTGGGCGAGCCCGGTCGACAGCGCCGCGATCGCGACGCGCCCCTCGTCCAGGGTCCGCAGGAACTGCGCGTACCCCCGGCCGCGCTCGCCCAGCAGGTTCGCCGCGGGCACCCGGCAGCCGGCGAACGACAGTTCGTGCGTGTCGGAGCAGGACCAGCCGACCTTGGAGTACTTCGGCGCGACCGTGAACCCCGGCGTGCCCGACGGCACGAGGATCGTCGAGATCTCCGGCCGCCCGTCCGGGCGCGTCCCGGTGACCGCGGCGACCCCCACGACGGCGGTGATCGAGGTGCCCGAGTTGGTGATGAACGACTTCGACCCGTCGATCACCCACTCCCCGTCCTCCAGCCGGGCCCGGGTCTTCATCGCCCCCGCGACGTCGGTGCCGCCGCCCGGCTCGGTCAGCCCGAAGGCGGCGAGCCGCTCGCCCGCGCACAGCGCCGGCAGCCACTGGCGCTTCTGCTCCTCGGTGCCGAACCGGTAGAGAGGCATGATGCCGAGCCCGACCGCGGCCTCGAGCGTGATCGCGACCGAGGAGTCCACCCGGGCCAGTTCCTCCAGGGCCAGGCAGAGCGCGAGGTAGTCCCCGCCCATCCCGCCGTACTCCTCGGGCACCGGCAGCCCGAACAGCCCCATGCGCCCCAGCTGGGCGACGATGTCGTACGGGAACTCGCCCTTCTCGTACAGGTCACCGATCACCGGGGCCACCACGTCGCGGGCGAACGCCTCGACGCTCTTGCGCAGTTCCTCGTGCTCGTCCCCGAGCTTGTAGCCGATCATCTCGCCCTCTTTCTCCCCGGCCCCGCCGACCCAGGGTGATGGTGGATCGTTAGGCGGCCCAGGGTGCTCCTAACGATCCATCATCTCCGGCCCGCGGGCCGATCACCGCGAGTGGCTCCTCCATCGCGACCTGCTGGCCGGCCTTCGCGGCCAGTTCGGCGATCACGCCGTCCACCGGGGCGGTCACCGTGTGCTCCATCTTCATCGCCTCGACCACGAGCACCGGCTGCCCGGCGGTCACCGCCTGCCCCAGCGACACGTGCACCGCCAGCACCGTCCCGGGCATGGGGGAGCGGACCGTGCCGTCGGCGGATCCCGCCCGCGCGCCGCGCAGCGCGGCCGGCGGCGCGTCCGCGATCGCCCACGCGGCCCCGTCCCGCCCCAGCCAGGTCACGGGCCCGTGCGGCCCGTCCTCAACCGCATAGGCATACCGAACGGTCCGTGCGCTGACCGTGACGACCAGTTCGGACGCGGGCGTCGCCAGCGCCCGGGCGGCCCGCAGTTCCGCCCGGGCCGCCACGGGGTCCCCGTCCCCGACCGCGACCTCGGCCCCGGCCGACGCCAGCCCGCGCACCCGGACCTCGACCGGGGCCCCGCCGGCGCCGGGGGAGAGCCGGAACTTCGTCCAGGCCCGGTCGCCGGGCCGCCACCCGTCCGGGACGGCCCAGGGGTCGGTCACCGGCCCGGCGGGCTCAAGCGCGAGCACCCGGGCCAGCGCCGCCGCGGCCAGCGCCTCATTCTCCCCGGTCATGAAGTTCCGCGAAACGCCGGGCGCGCCAGCGCCCGCGATCCGCTCCACGAGGCCCGTGTCCAGGCGGCCGGCCCGCACGTCCGGGTCGGCCAGCAGCCCGCGCAGGAAGGAGACGTTCGTGGTGACCCCGAGGACCACCGTGCCCGCTAGCGCGGCGTCGAGCCGCCGCAGCGCCGTCGCCCGGTCCGGCCCCCACGCGGCGACCTTGGCAAGCATCGGGTCGTAGTCGCTGGTCACGGCCGCGCCCGGGGTAAGTCCCGAGTCCACGCGAACCCCCGGGCCACGGGGAGCCCGCACGTCGAGCACCACCCCGCCGGTCGGCAGGAACCCCCGCGCCGGGTCCTCCGCGTACACCCGTGCCTCGACCGCGTGCCCGTTCATCGCGGGCGGGAAGCCGACGGGCAGCGCCTCGCCCGCCGCCACCCGGAGCTGCCATTCCACCAGGTCAAGCCCGTAGACCAGTTCGGTCACCGGGTGCTCGACCTGCAGCCGGGTGTTCATCTCCATGAAGAAGAAGTCGTCCGGCGCGTCCCCCGCCACGATGAACTCCACGGTCCCGGCCCCGACGTACCCGACCGACCGGGCGGCCGCCACGGCGGCGGCGCCCATGGACGCCCGCTGCGCCGGGGAGAGCAGCGGCGAGGGCGCTTCCTCGATGATCTTCTGGTGCCGCCGCTGCAGCGAGCACTCCCGCTCGCCAAGGTGCACGACCTGCCCAAACGAGTCCGCGAGCACCTGGATCTCGATGTGCCGCGGCGCGGGCAGGTACCGCTCGACCAGCAGCGTCCCGTCCCCGAACGCGGCGACCGCCGTCCGCCGCGCCGCCGCGAGCGCGGCGGGCAGTTCGGCGGGGGCGGGAACCACCCGCATGCCCTTGCCGCCGCCGCCAGCGGACGGCTTGATGAGAACGGGGAACCACCGCTCGTTCAGGCTGCCGATCAGTTCCTCGTCCGGCATCCCGGCCGCACCCGCCCCGGGCACCACCGGCACCCCGGCGGCGGTGACCGTCGCCTTCGCGGCGATCTTGTCGCCCATCGCCTCGATCGCCGCGGGCGGCGGCCCGACGAACACCAGTCCCGCGTCCGCGCACGCCCGCGCGAACCGCGCGTTCTCCGCGAGGAACCCGTACCCGGGGTGGACCGCCTCGGCGCCGGCGGCTACCGCCGCCGCCACGATCGCGTCGATGTTCAGGTAGCTCTCGGCCGCCGGAGCCTTCCCGATCCGCCAGGACTCATCGGCCTCCAGAACGTGCCGTGCCGTCGCGTCCGCGTCACTGTAGACCGCCACGCTGGCAATGCCGAGCGCGCGCAGCGTCGCGATCACCCGGACCGCGATCTCGCCCCGGTTGGCGACTAGAACCTTGCGGAACATGCTTTCTCCTGACGGAGATCTCGTGATCTCGGATCTCGTGATCTCGTGATCTCGTGACGCGGGTCTCCCAGCACGGGTCTCCCGAACGGGCTCACATCCGGAACACGCCGTAGCCCACGGTGGCGAGCGGCGCGTTGGCCGCCGCCGACAGCGACAGCCCGAGCACCCGGCGCGTGTCCGCCGGGTCGATCACCCCGTCGTCCCACAGCCGCGCCGTTGCGTAGTAGGGGTTGCCCTGCGCTTCGTACTGGTCCCTGATGGGCTGCTTGAACGCCTCCCGTTCGGCGTCGGACCAGGCCGCCGCGCCCCCGGTGCCCGCCTGCACCGTGGCGAGCACGGAGGCGGCCTGCTCGCCGCCCATCACGGAGATCCGCGCGTTCGGCCACGTGAACAGGAACCGGGGCGAGTAGGCCCGCCCGCACATGGCGTAGTTGCCCGCGCCGAACGAGCCGCCGATGACCACGGTCAGCTTCGGCACCCGGGCGCAGGCGACCGCGGTGACCATCTTCGCCCCGTGCTTGGCGATCCCGCCCGCCTCGTACTGCCGTCCGACCATGAACCCGGTGATGTTCTGCAGGAACACCAGGGGCACCTGCCGCTGGTCGCACAGTTCGATGAAGTGCGCCCCCTTCATCGCGGACTCGCTGAACAAGATCCCGTTGTTGGCCACGATCCCCACGGGGTGCCCGTAGATCCGGGCGAACCCGGTCACCAGCGTCGGCCCGTACTCCGCCTTGAACTCGGCGAAGCGCGACCCGTCCACGATCCGCGCGACTACTTCCCGCACGTCATAGGGCGTCCGCAGGTCGGCGGGCACCACGTCGTAGAGCGACTCGGCGGCGTAGCGCGGTTCCTCCGCGGGCGCGACGTCCCAGGGACACGACGCCCGCGGCGCCAGCGTGGCGACGATCGAGCGCACCATGCGCAGCGCGTCCAGGTCGTCCGCGGCGAGATGGTCCGTTACCCCGGACACCCGCGCGTGCAGGTCGCCGCCGCCGAGTTCCTCGGCGGAGACCACTTCCCCGGTGGCGGCCTGCACCAGGGGCGGCCCGCCGAGGAAGATCGTCCCCTGGTCCCGGACGATCACGGCCTCGTCGCTCATCGCCGGCACGTACGCCCCGCCGGCCGTGCACGAGCCGAGCACCGCCGCGATCTGCGGGATCCCCTGCGCGGACAGCGTCGCCTGGTTGTAGAAGATCCGCCCGAAGTGATCCCGGTCGGGGAACACCTCGTCCTGCCGTGGCAGGAACGCGCCGCCCGAGTCCACCAGGTAGACGCACGGCAGGCGGTTGTGCAGCGCGACCTCCTGGGCGCGCAGGTGCTTCTTGACCGTCACCGGGTAGTACGTGCCGCCCTTGACGGTCGCGTCGTTGGCGACGATCATGCACTCGCGCCCGCGGACCCGGCCGATGCCGGTGATGATCCCGGCCGACGGCGCGTCCCCGCCGTACAGCCCGTCCGCCGCCAGCGGCGACAGCTCAAGGAACGGCGAGCCGGGGTCGAGCAGCGCGTCGACCCGGTCCCTGGGCAGCAGCTTGCCCCGCGCGACGTGCCGCTCCCTGGCCCGCGGCGGGCCGCCGGCCCGGGCGAGCGCGAGCCGTTCCCGCAGGGCCGCGGCCAGGGCGGCGTTCTCGCGGCGGTTGCGGCCGAATCCGTCCGCTGTCGGGTCCGCGTGGCTGCGCAGCGGCGGTGCGGGCGCCTCAGGCACCATGTCGTACTCCCAGGCAGTTAACGCAGTTAACGATCATTAGCAAGATAGCCGTTCATTCCCGCATTGATGTTAACGAACGCTAACTGTACTGTCTAGGCTATGGCACCCCGGCATGGCGCCGCGCTCCCCGCGGAGCGCGCGGCGACCCCTGCGGCGACCCCTGCGGCGACCCCCGCGGCGCCCGCCGGCGAGCGGCAGGCGCGGCGCGAATCCCGCCGCGCGGAGATCCTGGCCGCCGCCGCCGGGCTGTTCGCCGAGCGCGGCTTCCACGGGGTCTCCATCGACGACCTCGGCGCGGCCGTTGGCCTGTCCGGCCCGGCCATCTACCGGCACTTTCCCGGCAAGGAAGCCGTCTTGTCGGAGATGCTGGTGGGCATCAGCCAGCGGCTACTCGCCGAGGGCAGCCGCCGGGTGATCGCGGCCCCGGATGCCGCCGCGGCCCTGGACGCGCTGCTGCGCTGGCACATCGACTTCGCGCTGACCGCGCCGGAGCTGATCAGCGTGCAGGACCGGGAACTCGCCAACGTGCCCGAGCCCGCGCGCCGTCAGGTCCGCCGGCTGCAGCGGCTCTACGTCGAGGAATGGGTCACCGCGGCGAGCGAACTGTTCCCCGGGACGCCCCAGTCCCGGCTGCGCACCGCCGTGCACGCGATGTTCGGCCTGCTCAACTCGACGCCGCACAGCGCCGTCGAGCTCCCGCCGGCGGCGACGGCGCAGTTGCTGCACGCGATGGCCCGCGCCGCGCTCTTCGCCGCGGCCGGGGACGCCGGCCGCTAGCCCGCGCCCGTCGGGGCGGGCCGGGCGGCTCGGCGCGCCGGCACCGGGCACGCACATGCGCCGCTTGCCGGGTAGCGGTAACGTTCAGACATGACCTCCACCACCGCGGCGCCCCTCGGCCGGCTGATGACGGCCATGATCACTCCGATGACTTCGGACGGCGCGGTTGACTACGACGGCGCGGCCGCTCTGGCCGCCTACCTCGTGGCCGACATGCGCAACGAGGGCCTGGTCGTGAACGGCACCACCGGCGAGGCGCCGACGACGACCGACGAGGAGAAGGCGCGCCTGGTCAAGGTGGTCCGCGAGGCGGTGGGCGACCGGGTGGCCGTCCTCGCCGGCGTCGGGACGAACATCACCGCGCACAGCGTCGAGCTCGCCCGCCAGGCCGAGAAGGCCGGCGCGAACGGGCTTCTCGTCGTCACCCCGTACTACAGCAAGCCCGCACAGGACGCCCTCGCCGCGCACTTCACGGCGATCGCCGACGCGACGGGCCTGCCGTCGATCATCTACGACATCCCCGGCCGTACCGGGACGGCCGTCGCGACCGACACCCTGGTGCGGCTCGCGGCGCACCCGCGGATCGCCGGCGTCAAGGATGCCAAGGGCGACCTCGCGGCGACGTCCCAGGTGCTGAGCCGCTGTGACCTCGCCTACTACTCCGGCGACGACCCGATGAACCTGCCGTTGTGGTCGATCGGCGCGGTCGGCTGCATCAGCGTGACCGGGCACGTCGTCGGGGACCGTATCGCCGCGATGCTCGAGGCGTTCACCGCCGGCCGGAACGCCGAGGCGGCCAAGCTGCACCGGTCCATGCTCCCCGTCAACGTCGGCCTGTTCCGCAACCAGGCGGCCGTGCTGACCAAGGCCGCCATGGAACTGCTCGGCCTGCCCGGCGGGGGAGTGCGCGGCCCGCTGCTCCCGGCGAGCGACGCCGAGCGGCGCATCCTGATCCAAGACCTGACCAGCGGCGGCATCGTGTTTCCAGAAAACACCGTGCTGCCCGAGAACTTCGCTAACGGAGCTGCCCTGTGAGCTTTCCGCACCCCGATCTGAACCCGCCGGCCCCCCTGGCGAGCAACGGCCTGCGCGTCGTCGCCCTCGGCGGACTCGGCGAGATCGGCCGGAACATGACCGTCTTCGAGTACCTCGGACGGTTGCTCATCGTCGACTGCGGGGTGCTGTTCCCCGAACCGGACCAGCCGGGCGTCGACCTTATCCTGCCGGACTTCCGGTACCTCGAGGACCGCCTCGACGACGTCGAGGCGCTCGTGCTCACCCACGCGCACGAGGACCACATCGGCGCGGTGCCCTACCTGCTGCGCGAGCGCCGCGACATCCCGCTCGTGGGCTCGAAGCTGACCCTTGCCCTGGTCAAGTCCAAGCTCATGGAGCACCGGCTGACCCCCGAGGTCACGCAGGTCAAGGAGGGCACCGAGCACACGTTCGGCCCCTTCGACCTGGAGTTCTTCGCGGTCAACCACTCCATCCCCGACGCGATGGCGGTGGCGATCAAGACGCCGGCGGGCGTCGTGCTGCACACCGGCGACTTCAAGATGGACCAGTTGCCGCTGGACGGGCGGCTGACCGACCTGGCGGGGTTCGCGCGGCTCGGCGGCGAGGGCGTCGACCTGCTGCTGGCCGACTCGACCAACGCGGAGGTCCCCGGTATCGTCCGGTCCGAGCGGGACATCGCGCCGGTGCTCAACGACGTGTTCTCCGGCGCCGACCAGCGGATCATCGTCGCGTGCTTCGCCTCGCACGTGCACCGGGTGCAGCAGGTGCTCGACACGGCGGCCAGGCACCGGCGCAAGGTCGCGTTCGTCGGCCGGTCCATGGTCCGCAACATGGGCGTCGCCCGCGACCTCGGCTACCTGCGGGTCCCCGGCGGGCTGCTCATCGACCTGCGCGATGCCGAGGAGATGCCGCCGGGCGAGGTCGTGCTGATCTCCACCGGGTCGCAGGGCGAGCCGATGTCCGCGCTCTCGCGGATGGCGGGCCGGGACCACCCGATCCGCATCGCCACGGGCGACACGGTGATCCTCGCCTCGTCCCTCATCCCCGGCAACGAGACCGCCGTCTACAAGGTGATCAACGGGCTGACCAGGCTCGGCGCGCGCGTGGTGCACAAGGAGTCGTCGCTGGTCCACGTGAGCGGGCACGCCCCGGCGGGGGAACTGCTCTACCTGCTCAACCTGGTCAAGCCGCGCAACTTCATGCCGGTGCACGGCGAGTGGCGGCACCTGAAGGCGCACGCCCGGCTGGCGTCGCTCACCGGGGTCCCGGACGACCGGATCGTGATCGCCGAGGACGGCGTGACGGTCGACCTGGTCGACGGGAAGGCGGCCGTCAGCGGCGCGGTCGACTGCGGCTACGTCTACGTGGACGGCCTCACCGTCGGCGAGGTGACCGAGTCCCAGCTCAAGGACCGCCGCATCCTCGGCGACGAGGGGTTCATCTCGGTGATCATGGTCCTCGACTCCTCGACCGGCAAGATCGTCGGCGGCCCGGAGATTCACACCAGGGGCTCGGGCATCGACGACGGGACGTTCTCCTCCGACGTGCTTCCCAAGCTGCTCGAGGCCCTGGAACGCGCCGCGGGCGATGGCGTCACCGACACCCACGCGCTGCGCCAGCTGTCCCGCCGGGTGATCGGCAAGTGGGTCAGCGACAACTACCGCCGCCGTCCGATGATCATCCCCGTGGTGGTTGAGGTCTAGGCAGGCGAGGGGTCTCTCGGCGGCGAAGGCGGTCAGTCCGGCGAGCCGGACGCCTTCGCCGCCGCCGTGGCGGCGGCTGGCGGCCGGCTTCGTTCTACCAGGCGGGAGCGCCGAAGACCCCGCGGTACTTCGGGCGGGGACGCTGGGGCTTCGTCTTGCCCTTCTTGGTGCCCTGGTGTTCCTTGAGGACCTCGGAGGCGTGCTTGGCGATCTCGGCCAGTTCGGCCTGGAGCTTGTGGACTTCGCGGGCGCCCCAGATGGGGGCGCTGAACCGGTGATGAGTGATCGCGGTCACCATCAGGAACCGCGCGTCGGCCGAGTCAACCTTCTCATCAAGCCAGTCAGCCCGTTCCATGCCCACTCCTTATGCCTGTTATGTCCGTTATAGCTGTTATGCCTGCCGCCGTGCGTGCGCGGCCCTCAATGTCGGTATTGAAACGCGTGCCTCCGGCCAGCGTGCGGCCCACCAGCGTGACCAGAGAACTGCATACAGTATGGTGTCGACCCGGCCGAGTGCAGCGTCGGACGCGTTAGAGTCGAGACCCCCGTCACGAAAGAATAACGGGTGTTATCGGCTGTCGATTCCAGTTACCCGGAAATGGCCCCTTACACCTGTCAGTCCCCACCCATCCGGGGCACCTGACCGCCCGGTAGGCCGCCCCGGGCACAACCAGAGGCTTCCCGGTGTTTATTCAGGTGACGAGTCCCGAAGGTGGTGGCACCATCGAGGGAACGCATGAGTCTGGAGGACGAGGGAACGCATGAGTCTGGAGGACAATGACGACTGCTTACAGCGAGCGAACCGACACCGGTGCCGCGACAGGGGCCGACACGGGAGAGTTCGACCTGGAGGACCGGCACGCGCTGCGCCGTGTGGCCGGGCTTTCCACCGAGCTCACCGATGTCACCGAGGTCGAGTACCGCGCCCTGCGCCTGGAGCGCGTCGTGCTGATCGGCGTCTGGACCGACGGCACGGCCGCGAGCGCGGAGAACTCCCTCCTGGAGCTCAGCCGGCTCGCGGAGACCGCGGGCTCGGTCGTGCTCGACGGCCTGATCCAGCGCCGCAGCCGGGTCGACCCGGCCACCTACGTCGGCGCGGGCAAGGCCAGCGAGCTGGCCGGGATCGTGGCCGCGACCGGGGCGGACACCGTGATCTGCGACGGTGAGCTCAGCCCCAGCCAGCTACGCCGCCTGGAGGGCGTGGTCAAGGTCAAGGTGATCGACCGCACCGCGCTGATCTTGGACATCTTCGCCCAGCACGCCAAGAGCCGCGAGGGCAAGGCCCAGGTCGAGCTCGCGCAGCTGCAGTACATGCTGCCGAGGCTGCGCGGCTGGGGCGAGTCGATGTCCAGGCAGGCCGGCGGCCGGGTCGCCGGCGGCGGCGGCATCGGAACCCGCGGTCCCGG
Organism: Actinomycetota bacterium; assembly: GCA_027326205.1. Taxonomy (GTDB): domain Bacteria; phylum Actinomycetota; class Actinomycetes; order Streptosporangiales; family Streptosporangiaceae; genus Trebonia. Next base: position 6,457 of record DAHWEX010000581.1, on the reverse strand, counting down.
TGAGACCAAGATCGAGACCGACCGGCGGCGGATCAGGACGCGGATCGCCAAGCTCCGCGGCGAGATGGCCGGCTTCAAGGTCGGCCGCGAGGTCCAGCGCGGCCAGCGGCGGCGGCACGAGGTCCCGTCGGTGGTCATCGCGGGGTACACCAACGCCGGCAAGTCCAGCCTGCTCAACGCGCTGACCGGGGCCGGCGTCCTGGTGGAGGACGCGCTGTTCGCCACCCTGGACCCGTCGGTGCGCAAGGCCAAGACGCCGAGCGGGCGCCCGCTCACGCTGACCGACACCGTCGGGTTCGTCCGGCACCTGCCGCACCAGTTGGTGGACGCCTTCCGGTCCACCCTGGAGGAGGCCAAGGACGCCGACCTGATCCTGCACGTGGTGGACGGCTCCGACGCCGACCCGCAGGCGCAGCTCGCCGCCGTCCGCGAGGTCCTCGCGGAGATCGGCGCGGACGGCGTTCCGGAGCTGGTCGTGATCAACAAGGTCGACGACGCGGACCCGGTCACGCTCAAGGCGGTCGTGCTCCGCGAGCGGGGCGCCGTCCTCGTCTCGGCGAAGACCGGCGAGGGCCTCGACGCGCTCCGCACGGCGATCGAGGCGGGACTGCCGGAACGGGACCGCCTGGTCCGGGTCAGCGTCCCCTACAGCCGGGGCGACCTGGTGGCCCGGGCGCACGCCGCGGGCGAGGTGACCCGGACCGAGCACGGCCCGGACGGGACGTTCCTTGAGGCCCGGGTCCCGCCGGAGCTCGCCGCCGAACTCCGGCGCTTCGTGATCGCCTGAGCTTCACCGCCGCGTCGCCGGCGCTTTACGGTCCGTTCGCGCTTTTGACCCCCACTCCGGTGGTCGAAAGCGTGAACGAACCGTTAACGCGCGGGCCCGCGAAGTGTACCAGTGAGTAACTTCAAGTTGCCCGAGGATTTGCGGCTGGGTCTTGTGAGGACCCCCTCCGGTGCAATACCGTAACGGAATCGATATGTAGGACGTGCCACGCAAAACGGTGTCAGCCTGCGCGTGCCGTCCCTATCGCCTGTGGTAACGCACGGTCAGCGCCGACGTCGAACATGCATGGCAGGTGGCCGCTCATGATGGCTGGAACCAACCCTCGTGGTTCCCTTGGGGCTCGCGGACTTCCGGGTGCCCGTGGTTCGCTGAGTACCGGTGACCTCCCGGGCAACGGTAACGGGGTGACCCGGTGACCGCCCGGCTGCTCACCAGCATCGGCCGGCTCTGGACCGGGTCCGAGATCATCAGCAACGCCGCCATCCTCATCAGCGACGACCGGATCGCCTGGGTCGGCCCCTCCGCCGAACTGCCCCGCAGCGTCCCCGGCGTCGTCGACGACATCGTCGACGTCGACCTGGTGGAGAACCTGGGCGGCGGCCTTGTCACCCCGGGCCTGATCGACGCGCACACGCACCCGGTCTACGCCGGCAACCGCTACGCCGAACTGGCCATGCGGTCCACCGGCCTGTCGGACTCGGAGATCACCGCGGCGGGCGGCGGTATCTCGTCCACGATCACGGTGACCAGGGGAACCGACCCCTGGACCCTGTGCAACCACGTCCGCGAGCGCCTGGCCTGCTGGCTCCAGTCCGGCACCACGACGATCGAGGCGAAGACCGGCTACCACCTCACCAGGGACGGCGAACTCGCCGACGTCCGGATGCTGCGGTCGCTGGAGAACGAGCCGGGCATGCCGCGCGTCCACATCACGTTCTACGCGGCCCAGATGGTGCCGCCCGAGTTCTTCGGCCGCCGCAGCGACTACATCGACGCGGTCTCCTCCTGGTGCGCCGACGCCGCCGCCGTCGGCGCCGACAGCGTCGACGTCAACTGCGACGACGGCCGGTTCACCGAGGAAGAGGCCCGCTGGATCCTCAACGCGGGCCGCCGCGCGGGCCTGCTGCCCCGGCTGCACACCGGCGGGCACGCGCACAACGGCATCGGCAGCGGCGCCGCCCGGGTCGCCGCCGAGCTCGGCTGTGCCTCGGCCGACCTGCCGCACGCCGCCACCGACGAGGACGTCGCCGCGCTGTCCCGCGGCGGCGTGGCCGCCGTCATCTCCCCGGGCTCCGCGCTGCAGCAGTCCCAGCGCCCGCCCGTGCGCGCACTGCTCGACAAGGGCGTGGTGCTGGCGCTCGGCTCCGACCACACCCCGGGCGGCGTCGGCATCACCTCGATGCCGCTGGTCATCGCCCTGGCCGTGTCCTACCTCGGCATGTCGGTCACCGAGGCGCTGCGCGCCGCCACCCTGGGCGGCGCCTACGCCCTGCGCGCCCCGGACCGGGGCGCGATGGTCCGCGGCCGCCTCGCCGACATCGTGCTGTGGGACGCCGACCACGAGGGCGCCTTCGCCTGGAACTACGGCCTCCAGCCCCGCCGCGTCTGGCGCGGCGGCGAACCAGTCACCCTGTAACCGGGATCTGCCCCGCCCCGTGACAAGGCAGCGCCCGCATGCCGTTGCCGGCATGCGGGCGCCAGTCGCCTTTCCGCTAGGTCACGGGTAGCTGACGACCTGGCTGGCCGTGTCCGGGTTGGCGGAGCTCACCGGCCCGCCGGTGTCGTTGATGACGTGGTCGATGGTGCCGGGACCGCTCAGGTTGATCGTGAGCAGGTCGTTCATCTGGACGCCCGGCGTGTTCGGCACCTCGAACGCATGCGACACGTGGATGCTCGGGTCCACGTTGGTGTAGATGTAGCTGCCCATGCCGTACCCCTGGAACGTTCGCACGCTGTCGGCCACCTTGAAGGCAGCCCAGCCCAGCACGCCGTCGTGCTGGTAGGCGGCCTGGGTCGGCGGGTCGTAGGGCAGTTCGTTCTGGAAGAAGATGTCCTTGCCGCCGTTGCCGTTCCAGATGACGTTGTACTTCTGGAAGTGCTCGACGAACAGCCCGGTCGCGGTGACGTTGTCGCCGTTCACCACGAGGCCGGTGTCGGCGGTGTTGACGGTCCAGCCGACCGAGCCGGCGACGCCGTGGTCGGCCCGCCAGATCCACAGGTCGTCGAGGATGGTGCCGTTGGTGTTGACCTCGAGGGCGACGGTCGCCTTGCCGACGTGCGGCCCGCCGACCCGGAAGAACACGTCCGAGAGGGCCGTCGGGTCGGCCGGCCGGTTGTGCGGCACGCCGTCGTCGCCGTTCTTCGTGCCGATCCGCATGAGCACCGGCGAGTTGACCGCTCCGGCGTCGACGATGAGGCCGGAGAGGTCGATGCCCGGCACGTCGGCGGTGGTGAGGGCCGTGTTGCCGTTGGTCGCCGTCAGCGTGGCGAAGCCGAGGCCCTGGACCACCGTGTCGGCCCGCTTGACCTTGATCGGCGCGTTCACGTTGTAGACGCCGGGCGTGAGCAGCAGGTTAAGGCCCCGGGACAGCGCGTTGTCGATGGCGCGGACCGAGTCGGACGGCGTGGCGATGAAGAACCGCGACAGCGGGATGGAGGTGCCGGGCGTGTGCCCGTTAGCCCATGTGGGGCCGGTGGAGTTGGTCTCGGGTGACGGCACGAACATGTTCCAGGCGCCCGAGGCGTCGATGTACAGGTAGGGCTTCTCCCGGCTGGCCGGCGTCGTCGCGAGCGTCGTGTAGGCGGCGCCGCCGCCGAAGTCCTGCGCGGGGGCGTTGATGTCGCCGGAGAAGACCTGGTTCCACACGTAGTTGGACCAGCCGGTGCCCAGGTTCGTGTTGCGGACGTAGAACTACTGCTGCGACCCGTTGAGCGCGCCGCCCTCCAGCTTCGAGTCGGCCACGAAGCCGCCGCTGGCGTAGTTCGGGTTCTCGCAGTACGGCATGAAGGTCGTGTAGTCCTTCACGTCGACCCGGCGCATCGGGGCCGCCTGCGAAACCGCCCACATCTCGTTTCCGGTGTGGCAGGCGTCCGATGTCTGGACGACGTGGATGGTCAGGTTGGAAACCGAACGCCAGAAGGTGTCAAGCGCCCCGCTGCCGTTCTGCCCGGTGGCGGTCACGCCGCCGTTGATGACGACGTCCGACGGGTCCTGGCCCAGGCCGTCGACCTCGGTGTAGTAGCCGACCGGGACGTCTAGCGGCGCGGCCTGGGAGCCGTAGGTACCCGGCTCGAAGAGCAGCGCGTAACGTGCCGTGCCCATCTCGTTGCCGACCTGCGCGGCGTAGATGGCGTTGACGTCGTTCTGGATCGCGGTCTGCGCCATCGACGGCGTGAAGACGCAGACATTCGGGCCGAACATCGCGGTGACGGCGTCCGGGCAGAGGCTCGACGGGGCCGCGCTGGCCTGCTCCGCCCCCGCGGCTGTCGCGGTCAGCGTGGCGGCACCCAGCAGCGCCGCGCTCACCACAAAACGTACTTTTCTACGCATAAGCACCCCACTGTGCTCGATTTTCCCAAGGGGAACGTACGACGCGGGGGGCGTGCAAGTGAAGACCAAAACTTGAATTAAACCGTAAAAAAACTGTAAATGAGCTGACGTGCCGATGTGAGGTGCCGCTCGGTCACCGGCGCGCCCTCCTTCAGGGAACGGACGGAGGTCATCCGCTCGCGCCCGGCATCTTCCCTGGTACCCGCTTCCCTGGACCCGCTTCCCTGGACCCGCGACGGAACGGCGCCCCGGATCGCGGCCGTCCGGGTTCCGGGGACGTGGCATGCTTGCCTGCATGGGGAGCCTGGTGCCGTTCACGTTGGTCGTCGGCGAGGAGGAGTTTCTCGTCGACCGCGCCGTGCGGGAGGCACTGGCCCAGGCGCGGGAGGCGCTCGCCGAGCTTAGCGGAGGCGGCGGCGGAGACGGCGACCTGAACGACATGGAGGCGTCCGCGCTCACCCAGGGAGAGCTGACCGCGCTGACCTCGCCCAGCCTGTTCGGCGGCGGGTCGGTGGTGATCCTGCGCAACGCGCAGAACGCGGCCAAGGAGATCGCCGCCGAGCTCGTCAAGTACGCCAAGAGTTCCGTGCCGGACGCCGCCGTCATCCTCACCCACGCCGGCGGCGTCAAGGGCAAGGCCCTCGTCACCGACCTGGCCAAGGCGAAGGTGCACCAGGTCGACTGCCCGAAGGTGACCCGGGCCGGCGACCGGGCCGACTTCGTGCGCAACGAGTTCCGCCGGGTCAGGCGCAGGGCCGACCCCGACGCGGTCCGCGCCCTGCTCGACGCGATCGGCGGCGACCTGCGCGAACTGGCCAGCGCCGTCGACCAACTCGCCTCCGACACCGACGGCCAGATCGACGCGGCCGTCGTCGCCCGGTACTACCGGGGCCGCGCGGAGGCGACGGGCTTCAGCGTCGCCGACCACGCCGTCGAGGGCCGCCTCAACGAGGCACTGGAACAGCTCCGCTGGGCCCTGGCCACCGGCACCGCCCCGGTCCTGATCACCAGCGCGCTCGCCACCGGGGTCAGGCTCCTCGGCCGCGTCGGCGGCGCCCCCAGGGGCGCCAATGCGAACGCCCTGGCCGCCGAGGTCGGCGCCCCCCCGTGGAAGATCGACCGGATCCGCCAGCAGCTGAGAGGCTGGCACCCAGACGGCGTAGCCAAGGCCCTCCAGGCCGTCGCCCAGGCCGACTCCCAGGTCAAAGGCGGCGGCGTGAGCCCCGAATACGCCCTGGAGCGCGTCATCCGCCAGATCGTCGCCTACCGCGCCGCCTCGCCCCGCTGAGATCACCGTCGAGGCGCTCTGGTCGAGGTGCGCGGGCAGCGCTGGGTAGTCAGCGACCCCCCGCGCCCCCCGCCGACGGCGCGCTCTTCTGATGCGCGTTCGTTGCGGTCTGGTGCCTTGCGGCGCCGGGTCCGGCCGCGCACGCTGAAGGCGTGGGCAAATACCGGGCCGGAGCGCTCAGCGGTGCCTCCTTCGCCGTTGCCTGCTGCGTCGCCGTGGCCGCCAGTCGCTGGCGCGGAAGCGCTGACCCGTACCTGGTGATCGCCGCGCTCGGCGGCCTGGTCGCGTTTACCGCCGCTGCCAGGATGCACGGGCGTCGCGGTGGTCCCCGCGGCCCGAGCGGGGCACTGGCGAGCGCGGCGTTCGGGTGGGCGGCGGCGATCGCGGCAGTCATCTGTGCTGTCGCCATTTACGTGGTGGTCGTCGTCGTAATGTCAGGTTACTGAGTGATCCGCTCCCATTGTGCTGGGCCCGGCTGAGCCAACCGGGGCCGCGTTTCCACCCCGACGGGTGGCCTGTTGGCGGCTGGGTTGCCGCGCTGTCTTCGGCTTGGTGGCCGGCGCGTTACTTGGGCGAGTTCGCGAAGGACCGCCAGGCGGCGGCCGGGATAGTGAGCGTCCAGTCGGCGCGGTCCTTAGAATCGCGGATCAGGATCGCGTGGTCCGTGTCGCCGACCCCGCCGTGCCCTCTGGTCGTAGGCGGTTGTCGTACCTACTCGTTAGAATCCAGCCCCAGCGCACGAACTCCGTACGGAGCACCGCCGCCACTTCCTGACTTGGGGATTTCGGCGGGTGAGGTGTAACTTGCGGCGAGTCGTGCGCCTTTTTGCTGG
>DAHWEX010000564.1 GCA_027326205.1 Actinomycetota bacterium | reverse complement strand
GCGATCGCCTCGCCGTCGCGGATCACCACCCGGTCCACGCCCCTGACCTCGCGGGCCTTCGCGGAGATCTTCAGCCGGCGGGCCGCGCCGACCAGGGCGAGGGCGGCCTCCGAGCCGGGGCAGGTGATCTCCAGGGCCATGGACCGGCCCGGCTCGGTGAGCGAGCCGTGCACCAGGAAAGCGCCGCGCCAGGCGGCCTCGCAGTCGCAGATGCCGCCGGAGACGACCTGGCGGGGCAGTCCGCGCACGGGCCGGCCGTAGCTGTCGATCAGACCGGCCTGCCGGGCGAGGGTGTCACCGCCCTTGACGACCCGGACCACGTAGCGGTTGCCCTTGCGCAGCCCGCCGGGGGCGAGGACGAGCAACTCGGACGGCTGGCCGAACATCTCGGAAATCGACGCCCGCAGCCTTCGCGCCACCGCCGCGGTGTCCAGTTCGGCCTCGATCACGATGTGCCCGGACGCCAGCGTCAGCCCGCCCGCGAACCGCAGCAGCGTGGACACCTCGGTCTTCCGGCAGCACGGTTTCAGCACCGGCACCCGGCTGAGCTCGTCCTTCACCACGCCCGTCATCGCCATCGCGACCTGTCCTCTCCCGGAGGGACGCCCCTCCGTACCCCCTGTCGTGTCCCGGCGGGACGACCCCCCGTCCCTCCGGTGCCTAGCGGTCCTAGCGGTGCCGGGCCGCCGACGGAAACGCCGTCACAGCGGGCCCGCCGCCAGGCGGCGGGCCTTCGGGCCCGCGGCCGCCGCGGCCGTTTCCTGGCTGCTCCGGTGCCCTCTTGCGGCGATTGCCCGCCGTACCGGTTAAAACCCCCGCACTGAAGACCTGGCGGAAGGCCGCGGCCAACCGTACCGGATCGTGCCGCGCCCCGTCTTCGGCCGCCACGTCGGCGAGCGTCAGGGTGGCGCTGAGCAGTTCCGCCGCCTTCCGGAGGTCGGCCTCCGCGCCGGCCACGGCGGCGGCGTCGGCGAGGACAACGTCGAAAGACAGTGACGGCGCGTGGTCGGCGAGGACTTCCAGGTGCCGGTGGGGGGAAAACCCCTCGGTCTCCCCCGGTTGCGCCATCAGGTTCAGCGCTACGAGCTTACGCGCATGTGTGGCCGCGAGGGCGGACCGCAGCGAAGGAACGAGCAGATGCGGCAGGACCGAGGTGAACCAGGACCCCGGGCCGAACACCACCCAGTCCGCCTCGGCGATCGCCGCGACCGCCTCGGGCACGGCGGGCGGGTCGGCGGGCAGCAGCGAGATCGACCGGACCCTGCCCGGCGTGACCGCCACCGCCGCCTGGCCGCGCACGGTGCGGACGGCGTCGGGCGCGGCCGGGTCAAGGCCCTCCACGGAGGCGACGATGTCCATCGGCACCGCGGCCATCGGCAGCACCCGCCCGGTGACGCGCAGCAGCCGTCCCACCCAGTCGAGGCCGGCCACCGGGTCGCCGAGGAGGTCCCACAGGCCCGCGATCAGCAGGTTGCCCAGGGAGTGGCCGGCCAGGCCGCCGCCGCCGCCGAAGCGGTGCTGGACCACGCGGGTCCAGGTCGTGCCCCATTCGTCGTCCCCGCACAGCGACGCGAGGGCCATCCGCAGGTCGCCGGGGGGCAGCACGCCGAACTCCTGGCGGAGCCGGCCCGACGAGCCGCCGTCGTCGGCCACGGTGACGATCGCGGTCACGTCGCCGGTCACCCGGCGCAACGCGGCCAGGGACGCGGCCAGGCCGTGCCCCCCGCCGAGCGCGACCACCCGCGGTCCAGGCGCCAAGGGGGTCAACCGCTCACTCCCGCCCGAGGTCGCGGTGCGACACGGTGACGTCGCGGCCGGCCAGGCGGGCCGCGAGCTGCTCGGCCATCGCGACCGACCGGTGCTTGCCGCCGGTGCAGCCGACCGCGAGCGTGACGTACCGCTTGCCCTCCCGCTCGAAGCCGGCCAGGGACACCTCAAGCACCGCGAGGTAAGCGGCGAGGAACTCCGGCGCGCCCTGCTGGGCGAGCACGAAATCGCGCACGGGCGCGTCGCGGCCGCTCATCGCCCGCAGTTCCGGGACCCAGTGCGGGTTGGGCAGGAACCGGCAGTCGGCGACCAGGTCCGCGTCCACGGGCAGCCCGTACTTGTAGCCGAACGAGACGATGTTCAGCCGCAGCCCGGCCACCGAGTCGCCGCCGAAGTAGCCGTGCATCCGGGCGCGCAGCTCGTGCACGTTCAGCGCGGACGTGTCGAGCACGATGTCGGCATCGCCGCGGATCTCGCGCAGCAGGTCGCGCTCGGCCTTGATGCCGTCGAGTATGGTGCCGGCCCCCTGCATGGGGTGCGGCCGGCGCACGTTCTCGAACCGGCGGACGAGGACCGGGTCGGCGGCCTCCAGGAACAGCACGTGCGGGGTGACGCCGCGGGCGCCGAGGGAGGAGACCGCGGACTTCAGGTCGGTGGAGAACGCGCGCGACCGCACGTCGACGATCGCCGCGACGCCGGCCAGGGAGGCCCGGTCGGCCAGGTCGAGCATCGTCGGGAGCAGCGCCGGGGGCAGGTTGTCCACCACGTACCAGCCGAGGTCTTCCAGCGACTTGGCCGCCGTCGTGCTCCCCGCACCGGACATCCCGGTGATGATGACGATATCGGGTATGCCAGACATCGCGCGATCTCCCGCGTTATCAGTCATTGTTCCGGTCCCCCGTGACCTTTCCCCCGGGCGGCGCGTGCAGCGCCGCGACGACCGTTTCCGCCAGCTTCGGCCCGATGCCGGGAACGGCGGCCGCGATCTCCTGCGGCGTCGCCGCCGACACGGCCTTCACCGAGCCGAATGCCTTCAGCAGCGCCGCCCGCCGCGACGGCCCCAGTCCGGGCACGCCGTCGAGCACGGAACCGATCGCGGCCTTGCCCCGCTTGGCCCGGTGGTAGGTGATCGCGAACCGGTGCGCCTCGTCCCGCACCCGCTGGAGCAGGTAGAGGCCTTCCGACGTGCGGGACATGATCACCGGGTACTCCTGGCCGGGCAGCCAGACCTCTTCGAGCCGCTTGGCGAGCCCGCAGACCGAGACGTCGTCGATGCCGAGGCCGGCCAGGGCGGCGGCCGCCGCCGCGACCTGGGGCGCGCCGCCGTCCACCACGACCAGGTTCGGCGGGTAGGCGAACTTCCTCGTCGGTGAGACAACCGGCCGTTCATCCTCATCTCGCTCGTGAACTTCCCCGGAAACCGTCCGGTGAGACGGGTCAGACATCGGGGGGTACGGGGGGTCGTCCCCCCGGGAGAAAACAGGATCCCCCAGCATGTCGAGCTCGCCGGACTCCTCGCGCTCCTCCAGGTAGCGGCGGAAGCGGCGGGTGATCACCTCGCGGATCGCCGAGACGTCGTCGGTGCCGTCGTAGCCCTTGACGGAGAAGCGGCGGTACTCGCCCTTGCGGGCCAGGCCGTCCTCGAAGACGACCATGGACGCGACGACGTGCGTGCCCTGCAGGTTGGAGACGTCGTAGCACTCGATGCGCAGCGGCGCGTCGTCGAGCTCCAGGGCCTGCTGGATCTCGTGCAGCGCCTTGGACCTGGTGGTCAGGTCGCTGGCGCGGCGGAGCTTGTGCAGGGCGAGGGCTTCCCTGGCGTTGCGGGCGACGGTCTCGCCGAGGGTCTTCTTGTCACCGCGCTGCGGCACGCGCAGGTGGACCGGGCCGCCGCGCCGGCCGCTGAGCCACTGGGCCATCGCCTCGGCGTCCGGCGGGAGCTCGGGGACGAGGACCTCACGGGGGATGCCGCCCGAGTCGGGGCCCGCGTGGTCCGCGCTGTTGCCGTCAGCACTGTTGTCAGCACCGGGGCCATCCCCGTAGAACTGACCGAGGAAGTGCTCCACGAGGGTGCCCGTGGTGGTCTCCTCGACCTTCTCAAGCACCCAGCCGCGCTGGCCCCTGATCCGGCCGCCGCGCACGTAGAAGACCTGCACGGCGGCTTCGAGCGGGTCTTCCGCCAGGGCGATCACGTCGCAGTCGGTGCCGTCGCCGAGGACGACCGCCTGCTTTTCCAGGGCCCGCTCCAGGGCCTTGATGTCATCGCGGACGCGGGCGGCGCGCTCGTACTCCTCCGCGTCGGAGGCCCGCTTCATGTCGGCGGTCAGCTTCCTGATGAAGCGGCTCGTCTGACCGGACATGAAGTCGCAGAAGTCCTCGGCGAGGGCCCGGTGCTCCTCGGCGCTGACCTTGCTGACGCACGGGGCGGAGCACTTGCCGATGTAGCCGAGGAGGCAGGGGCGGCCGATCTGCCCGGCCCGCTTGAACACGCCGGCCGAGCAGGTGCGGACGGGGAACACGCGCAGCAGCGTGTCCACGGTCTCCCTGATCGCCCAGGCGTGGGAGTAGGGGCCGAAGTAGCGGGTGCCCTTGCGCTTCGCGCCGCGCATCACCATGACCCGGGGAAACTCCTCGCCCATGGTGACCGCGAGGTACGGGTAGGACTTGTCGTCCCGGTACTTGACGTTGAACCTCGGGTCGTACTCCTTAATCCAGGAGTACTCCAGCTGCAGCGCCTCGACCTCGGTGTTGACCACCGTCCACTCGACGCTCGCGGCCGTGGTGACCATGAGCTGGGTGCGCGGGTGCAGCGCGCCGAAGTCGGCGAAGTACTGGTTCAGCCGCTGGCGCAGCGACTTCGCCTTCCCCACGTACACGACCCGGCCCAGTTCGTCGCGGAACCGGTACACGCCCGGCGCCTCGGGGATCTCCCCCGGCTTGGGGCGGTAACGGTTGGGATCGGCCACAGCCATAAGACTAGTCGCCGGCGCGCGCCCCGCGGTCGCCGCGGGCTGGCCGCCGCGAGAGGCGGTACCCCTCCCGAACGGTCCCTGTCTTCGCCCTTACCCTCCGCCGTTAACGAACGTTAACGAGCGTTAGCGAAACCAGTTTCCCGGCAGGCGCACGTGCGCGAGCCGCGGTCCCGCGGTCCCGGGTAACCAGGCGAAGCCGATCGTTTAACAAGGAGACGCCGGCCGTTCTTCTTGCTGTTATCCTGGTTTGGCCGGGGCGGCGTGAAAATAAAGCGAGCCGGAGGGCAGCAGGGGTGGTGCTGCCCTCCGGCTCGCATGTCCCCGCCGTAACCGGGTCGCGGTGGCGGGAGAGGCCGGCGCGCGCCCCGCGCCTGCCCGCCTGGCTGGGGAAACCAGGCGGAGACGCGGGACGCGCGCCCGTTCTTGGGGTGCGCCGGCCTTGGGTGCGCCGGCGGGCCGTCAGGACAGGACCGACTCCAGCGGCACCGCGTCGTAGCCGTGGGCCGCCGCCACGGGGGCGTTCGCGAGCTGGCCCTCGTGGGTGTTGAGGCCGAGGGCCAGGGCCGGGTCGGCCGCCAGGGCGGCGCGCCAGCCCTGGTCGGCCAGTTCGACGGCGTACGGCAGGGTCGCGTTGGTGAGCGCGTAGGTGGAGGTGTTCGGGACCGCGCCCGGCATGTTGGCGACGCAGTAGAACACGCTGTCGTGCACGCGGAAGGTCGGCTCGGCGTGGGTCGTCGGGTGGCTGTCTTCGAAGCACCCGCCCTGGTCGATCGCGATGTCGACGAGCACCGAGCCCGGCCTCATCCGGCTGACCAGCTCGTTGCTGACCAGCTTCGGCGCCTTCGCGCCGGTGACCAGGACGGCGCCGATGACCAGGTCGGCGTCGAGCACCGCCTGCTCGACCTCGTGCGCGTTGGAGGCGATCGTCTGGATCCGGCCCCGGTACAGCGCGTCGATCTCGCGGAGCCTGGCGACGTTCTTGTCCAGGACGGTGACGTGCGCGCCCATGCCGACGGCGATCTGCGCCGCGTGCCGGCCGGCCACGCCGCCGCCGATGACGACGACCCGGCCCGCCCGGGTGCCGGGGACGCCGCCGAGCAGCGCGCCGTAGCCGCCGCCCGGGCGCATCAGGTGGTAGGCGCCGACCTGGGGCGCGAGGCGCCCGGCGACCTCGGACATGGGGGCGAGCAGCGGGAGGCTCCCGTCGGCCAGTTGCACCGTCTCGTAGGCGATGCCGGTGACCTTGTTGGCCAGCAGCGCGTCGGTGCACGCCTTGTCGGCGGCCAGGTGCAGGTAGGTGAACAGCGTCAGGCCGGGGCGCATGCGGTGGTACTCCTCCGCGATCGGCTCCTTGACCTTGAGCACCAGGTCGGCGATGCCCCACGTCTGGTCAGCGTCGGGGAGGATCGTGGCGCCGGCCGCGGCGTACGCGTCGTCGGCGAGCCGGGAGCCCGCTCCGGCGCCCTTCTCCAGGTAGACCTCGTGCCCGTGGCCTGCCAGCTCTCGCACGCCTGCCGGGGTGATGGCGACACGGTACTCGTGGTTCTTGACCTCACGGGGAATGGCGACCTTCATGGTACGTTCACCCTTTCGCGTTCCGTCCCATTGCCACCATGATGCATTTTCATCAGAAAACTTGCTAGATTGATGAATAAGATTCTATGATATGCAGCCATGGGAGCGGGTAATTCACTCAGTGCGGCTGTCCCGGACGGGCAGCCGAATCGCGTTCGGCCAGCCGGCGCACCGCCGCCGGCCGCCCCGGGGAGCGGGCCGGGCGACCTCGACGAGATCGACCGGCACATCGTGCGCGAACTGGCGCGCGACGCCAGGATCGCGAACAACGCGCTCGCGGAGCGGGTCGGCATCGCGCCGTCGACCTGCCTCGGCCGGGTCCGGGCGCTACGCGACCGGGGCGTCATCCGCGGCTACCACGCGGACGTGGACCCGGCCGCGCTCGGGATGCCGCTGCAGGCGATGATCGCCGTCCGGCTGCAGTCGCACGCCCGCAGCCGGATCCGGGCGTTCGTCGCGGACGTGGCGGGCCTTCCCGAGGTGCTGAACGTGTTCTTCCTCGCGGGCAAGGACGACTTCCTGCTGCACGTCGCGGCGGCCTCGACGGTGACGCTGCGGGACTTCGTCGAGAAGCTGTCGTCCAACCCCGACGTGTCCTACACCGAGACGTCGCTGATCTTCGAGCACGTCCGGGCGGACGCCGTCGGATAACGCGGCCGGGGCGAGGTACTTGCGAAGGCACCGCCCTTCGTGGACGATGAGGGCGCCCGGCCGGTCTGGCCGGGTCGCCCCGGGTCCCGCACGGGCCCCGGGTACCGACACGACGGCATGTCAGCGAGAGGCAGGCGGCAATGCCATCTCAGGGGTCGTACCGTGACGCGCTCCCGCGGGTCATCAGCGACGCGGCGGAACCGGGAACGGCGGGAACCCCGGGGAGGCCTGAGGCCCGATGAACGTCCTGCTCGGCGCGGTCGCCTACGACCAGAAGGTCGTCACGATCTGGAACGGGTTCCGCACGTGGCTGCGCGCGTGCGGCCTGGACTTCGACTACGTCCTGTACTCCAACTACGAGCGGCAGGTCGAGGACCTGGTGAACGGGCGGATCGACGTCGCCTGGAACTCGCCGCTCGCCTGGGTCAGGGCCCGGCGGCTCGCCGCTCGCCGCGGCGTGCCGCTCACCCCGCTCACCATGCGGGACACCGACTGCGACCTGCGCTCGGTGATCGTGGTGCGGTCGGACTCGGCCGTCAGGTCGGCGAGCGACCTGGCGGGCCGCATCGTCGCGACCGGCGCGGTCGACTCGCCCCAGGCCACCCTGCTGCCGCTGTCGCTGCTGCGGTCGCTCGGCCTCAGCCCGGGCCCTGAGGCCGCCGGGCCCTGCGGCCCGGGAGCCGGCGTCACGGTGCGGCGCTTCGATGTCGGCGTCGGGCTGCACGGCGACCACATCGGCGGCGAGCGGGACGCGGCGCGCGCGCTGTTCGCTGCCGATCCCGCCGGCCGGGTGGACGCGGCGTGCATGGTCGACTCGAACCTGCTGCTCTTCGGGCGGGAGGGGACGCTGCCTGCCGGGTCCGTGCGGGTGCTGGCGCAGACACCGCTGTACGACCACTGCACGATGACCGCGCACGGCGCGAGTCCGGGGATCGCGCGCCTCGGTGAGCTGCTGCTCGGCATGGACTACGCCGACGCGGCCCTGCGGCCGCTCCTCGACCTCGAAGGCCTCAAGGAGTGGCGGCCGCCGCGGCTGTCCGGCTACGCGCCGCTGGAGCGCGCGGTGGACGAGGCCGGCTTCTACGACGCGGACGGCGAGGTCACCGCGGCGGGCTACCGACCGTAATGGCCGCCGTCGACCTGGCCGACCTCGGACTAGACGAGGGCGGGCACCTGCTGGTCGCCCGCGCCGTCGCCGCGCTCGCCCCGGGCGAGCGGCTGACCGTCACCGGGCGGCACCCGGCGCTGCGCCTGCACCTCGCCGCCTGGTGCCGGGCCAGCGGCCACCAGTTCGCCGGCGACGGGACGCCGGCGGTCGTCAAGGGCGGCGCGGCTGACCGCCGCTGGGCCGGGGCGGCGCGGGCGGGCGACGCGGCCGGCCCCCCGGAGGCCCGGGCCGACCAGCGCTGGGGCCTCGCGGCCAGGGGCGCGCTCGTCGAGGCGGGCGGCCCGCCGCTCGGCGCCCACTGGTCGCAGCGCGAGCACGTCTGGGCGGACATCGCGCCCCAGCTGTACGCGGCCGCGGCGGCGAGCCAGTGGGACCCGGCGACCGCGGTGGACTGGGCCGCCCCGGCCGTGGCCGTCCCGGCCGACATCGAGCGCGCCGTCGTCCAGCTGATGACCTACCTGGTGGAGAACGAGCAGGCCGCCCTGGTCATCCCCGCCCGCCTCCTGTCCCAGCTGCACCCGCACTACCGGGAGGTCATGCAGCTGCTGGCGAGCCAGGCGGCCGACGAGGCCCGGCACGTCGAGGTGTTCACCCGGCGCGCCCTGGCGTCCGGCGGCCCGCTTGGCACCTCGTCGGCCGGCGGCCGGGCCTCGCTGCAGACGCTGCTCGACGAACCGGACTTCACCACGGCCTCGTTCCTGCTGTCCGTTCTCGGCGAGGGAACCTTCCTCGACCTGCTCCGCTTCATCGCCGACCACGCCCCGGACCGGGTCACCGCCGACGTGACCACGCTGGCCGCGCGGGACGAGGCCCGGCACGTCGCGTTCGGCGTGTCGCACGCCGCCCACCTGGCGGCTTGCGACCGGTCCTACCTGGGCACCCTGCGCCAGGCCGTCGAGCGCCGCCACGCGGCGCTGCAGGACACCGCCGGGCTGAACGCCGAGGTCTTCGACTCCCTCGTGCTGCTCGCCGCGGGCTCGTGGGCGCCGGCGGCGATCCGCCACGGCTGGCAGGCGGTCCGCGACCTGCGGGCCCGCATGGACGAGGGCCGCCGCAGGCGCCTGGCGTACATCGGCTTCCCCGACGACGAGGCAACGGAACTCTCCGCCCTGCACACCCGCAACTTCATGTAGAGCCGTCGTCAGGGGCGGATTCAGGTCGCCCGCCCCTCCCGCTAGCACCCAATCGGCCCGTTCCTGGCCAGCACCCCCGTTTTCGCCCGCACAGGGCGGTGCTCAGCGGCGCTTCGCTCCCCAGCCTGCCACCTGCGGTTTTTGCGGCCTTTGCCCGGCCGGCCCACCGGTCCCCTTCTGTTTGCCGTGCCACAGTGAGGCTTATGCCGGAGGAGTCCGGCATGACGCTTACCGGTACTTTCCATGATCACGGAGACTTTGCTGCTCACGTAAGGTCCGCATCGTATAAGTGCGTTGAGTCTTCGCGAGAAATTAACCCTTCACGATCACGAACTGGGACGATGTCCGGAAAACCGGAAAATCCGGGTCATTGACCGGTAGCTATTCAGGTAGCTTAATTTTAATGTAACTAGATAGGTCTGTCTGACCCCCTGCCTTCCGTCACCTGCGATTTCTCGTCGGCTGCGGTCGTTTCGATGTCCGGCTATTTGCGGGCGGGGCGGAGTCGTGGTGGAGTTCGGCCGTGCCCGAGGTGCCTGGCGTTCCCGACAGCGGTGATGCGGGGCTTCGCGCTGCGAACGCGCGGCTGCGGGAGCTGCTGGCCGGGCGGGATGAGCGGATCGCGGTGCTGGAAGCGGAGAACGCGGAGCTGCGGGAGCGGCTCGCCGGGCTGGGGGCTCAGGTGGAGGCACTGGCCGCGCAGGTGAAGTCGAACTCGCGGAACTCATCGAAGCCACCGTCGTCGGACGGGCTGGCGAAGCCGTCACCGAAGTCGCTGCGCGGGAAGTCCGGGCGAAGGCCCGGCCGCCCGGAGGGCCAGCCGGGGGCGACGATGCAGCTCAGCGACCATCCTGACAAGGTTGTCCGGCACCGGCCGAAGGCATGCTCCTGCTGCGGGAAGCCCCTGCGCAAGGGCGAGGTCACCGGCACTGAGCGGCGGCAGGTCATCGACATCCCGCCCGTGAGGGCACAGGTCACCGAGCACCAGCTCCTCACCGTGAAGTGCTCCTGCGGCTGCGAGACGAAGGCCGCCGCCCCGGAGGACGCGGCGGCCCCGGTCCAGTACGGCCCCCGCATCATGGGCACGGGCCTTTACCTGTGGCACGGCCAGTTCCTGTCCCGCGACCGCGCCTGCCAGGCCCTTTCCGAGCTGTTCGGCTGCGCCCCCTCTCCCGGCGCGCTCGCGTCGGCGGCCCGGAAGGCCGCCGGGCTGCTCGCGCCGGCGGTGAAGGCCATCACGGGGCGCCTGATCGCCGCCGGGGTCGCGCACTTCGACGAGACCGGGTTCCGCGTCGCGGGCAGGCTCGCCTGGGTCCACTCCGCGTCCGCCGGGGACTTCGCCCTGTTCACCGTGCACGCCAAGCGGGGGAAGGACGGCATGGACGCCGCCGGCGTCCTGCCCGCCTTCGCCGGGATCGCGGTCCACGACGCCTGGGCGCCCTACGACTGCTACGAGAACGTCGCCGGCCACGCTCTTTGCGGAGCGCACGTCCTGCGCGAGCTCGTCGCGGTCACCGAGACCGGGACCGGTCACGACGTCACCTGGGCTAAGCAGGCCATTGACGCGCTGAACGCCCTCAACCAGGCCGCCGGGGCCGCCAGGCAGGCCGGGAAAGCCGCCATCGACGAGGACTTCCGCAGCAAGCACGAGGACTGGTACCGCCACGCCGCGAAGACCGGGATCGCCCTGAACAAGGGCCGGAACGGTGCCCTGCAGAAGAAACGGCACGCCCTCGCCACCCGCATGGCGAGCCGGGAGGCCGACTACCTGCGGTTCGCCCGCGACCTCCGCGTCCCGTTCAGCAACAACGCGGCGGAGCAGTCGATCCGCATGGCCAAGCTCCGCATCAAGGTCTCCGGCTGCATGCGCTCCATGGCCGGAGCCGAGGAGTTCTGCGCGATACGGTCCTACCTGCACACCGCCACCCGCCACGGAATCGGCGCACTCGACGCCATCACCCGCGCTCTCCAGGGCAACCCCTGGATCCCCGAAACCGGATAACCCAGCCCGGCACCACAGCGCCAGGCGCGGCCCGAGCCACAATCGCGGCCTACCTATCTAGTTACGCGCCGGGGTACTTGACGGGTTGTGCTGGAAGACAGGCGTGACGGGCGGCATTTGTGTCCAGGCGGGGAATGAGCCTTCGGTCCCAGCCGGCCGCCTTGACCCCGCTATGCGGCCGGCTTACGCTCCGGGCAAGCCCGGCAAAACGGGCTGAAATTACGCCTGCGGCATTCCGTGAAGGCGGGAGGCGGCCGATGCCCGTGACTGACTCCGCTGGCTCCTGCGTCTC
>DAHWEX010000555.1 GCA_027326205.1 Actinomycetota bacterium | reverse complement strand
CGTTCGTCTACTTCCGCCGCAAGTTCCACGCGCTGCCGGCCGGCGACGACAAGGCCGCGCCCGCCCCGGCGGCCACCCGCCCGCAGCCCCCCGTCGTGATCGAGCTCGACCTGGGCTGGATGTAGCACCGCACGGCCGGGCGGTGCGCCTCAGCGGGTGCGCCTCAGCGGTAGGTGATCTCCGGCGGGCTCAGGTGGCTGTGGTCGTTGAACGCCACCAGCGAGATCCCCCGCCGGCCGCTGACCAGCGTCGTGACCCCGGTGTTCACGCACACCCGGTTAAGCCTTACCCATTGCTCCGGGCCGGCCCCGAGCAGGCTCGCCGCCAGCCAGCCGATGACGCCCGCGCTGGTGACGACCAGGGTCGTCGCCCCCCGTGGCTGCTGCCCGGCCGCCGTGCGCAGGGCCGACTCGGCCCGCGCCGCGAAGGCCGCGAAGCTCATCCCGGTCAGCGGGGCGCCGACCGCCCCCGCCCAGCGGTGCATGCCCGCCTCGAGCGCGTCCTGGTACGCCTCGCGGTCCCGGGGCCGCTGGCCCGCGGACGTGGGCGGGACCAGGCCGCTCAGCTCGAATTCGTCCCATCCGGCGTCGACCGACACCTCCAGGGGCCACTCCGCCTGCCCGACCAGGGCGGCGGCCGACGCCCGCTGCCGTCGCAGGGAGCCGGAGACGACCGACGCGGGCCGGACGCCGCGCGCGGCCAGGGCCGCGCCCAGGCAGCGGGCTTGGCGTTCTCCAGCCGGTGAGAGAACGTCGTAGTCGGCACTCCCGAACGAGGCCTGCCCGTGCCGCACCAGGAGGATCGCGCCCACGACCGTGTCCCTCGCTAGAGGTAGTTCTCCAGGTCGGCCTTGATGTCCGCGGGCGCGACCGGGGGCTCGTAGCGCTTGATCACGGTGCCGTCGCGGCCGACGAGGAACTTGGTGAAGTTCCACTTGACCTCGTCGGTGCCGTCGGCGCCCGGCCGGATCCGGGAGATCACGTTGTAGAACTCCCCGTAGGACGGGCCGAAGTCACCCGGCGCCGCGGCCCGCAGGTGCTGGTAGAGCGGGTCGGCGCCGGGGCCGTTGACCTCGATCTTGCCGAACACGGGAAAGGTGACGTCGTAGGAGGTCTTGCAGAACTCCTGGATCTCCGCGTCGGTGCCCGGCTCCTGCTCCTTGAACTGGTTGCAGGGGAAGCCGAGGATCTCAAGCCCGCGCTCAGCGTCGTCCCGGTACAGCGCCTCCAGGCCCTCGTACTGCTGCGTCAGGCCGCACTTGCTCGCCACGTTGACGACGAGCAGAACCTTTCCCGCATAATCGCGCAGCGGGACCTTCGTGCCGTCGGCGGTGGTTGCGGTGAAGTCGTACGTGCTGGTCACGCGTGCTCCTTAGTAATGATCTCTCGGTTCCAGGCAACGGCCGGAGCGGTCTCTTTAGTTGCACCCTAACAACCGATTTCCCCATCCGTCCGGCTGGCCCTGGCCGAAGACGCGCGGGGTGGCTCCGGCGACCGCGGGGGTCCGGGCGAAGCGCGCGACCGGGGCCTGGGTGACGACCGTGCCGAAGTCCTCGGACGGCCGCTCGAGGCGCAGGCCGCGCCGGGCCCAGAAGCTGCCGGGGGCCATGGTCGCGGCGGGGGTTTCGACCGGGCTGGCCGCGGACCGGCCGAAGCAGAGCGCGCGCACGCAGGCCTCGGCCGGGCGGGAAGCGATCCGGGCCCCGAGGTCGTCGGCCGAGGCGGCGCCGAGGCGGCGGAGCGCCTCGGGCTGGTCGGCGGCCGTGATGGCGACGAACACGGGCCGGTCGGCGGCCTGGTAGATGCGGTAGGTCGCCGAGGACGTGTCCCGCCCGCGGAACGGGTCCACGTCCGCCCCGTCGACGGCGAACGGCATCTGCTCCAGCAGGGCGGTCTGGGCCAGGCTGGTGTTCACCCGGTAGCCGCGGCCCCGCAGGCCGCGATCGTAGAGGGCGGCGACGGCCCCGAAGGCGCTGAGCACGCCGGCCACGGAATCGGTGTAGGGCCAGGGCGGGTCGTTGACCGGAGGCGCCCCCGACGGGGCCGTCGCTCAGCCCGCCGTGAGCGAGGAGACGCCCGTGGCGCAGTTGGCGATCTCCGCGTAGCCCTTGAAGCCGGCCCACGGCCCGGTGACGCCGTAGAGGTTCAGGTAGGCGAAGACGAGCCCGGGATTGAGCCGGCGCAGCGCGTCGTCGGACAGCCCGGCCGCGGGCAGTCGGCCCGCCGAGACGTTGGTGACGAGCAGGTCGGCGTCAGTGACCAGGGCCTCGAACCGTTGCCGGCCGGCGGGCGTCTTCAGGTTGAGGACCAGCCCCTGCTTCCCGCGGTTCAGGTGGACGTGGAACAGCGGCTCGTCGTAGGCCGAGCGGGCCTCGGCCGGGTCGGTGTCGACCTTGATGACCTCGGCCCCGAGGTCGGCCAGCAGGCGGGTGACGGTGGGGGCGGCCACCACGCGGCACAGGTCGAGCACCTTCATCCCGCGCAGCGGGGGCGCCCCGGCCGGCCCGGCGAAGCCGGCGGGCGCGCCGGCCGGCCCGGCCGGCCAGAAGTCAACCGCCTGCCGCAGGGTCCGCACCGGGTGACCGGCGCCGTCGTCCTGCTCGACAACGCAGCCCGCCGCCTCGGCGGCCGGATCGCGCAGCCATTCGCGGGTGGTCCGCAGCCGGGCGACCGGGATCCCGGCCGGCCGCAGCAGCGCCTCCCACTCGTCGGCGTCCCGGGTGGCGAACAGGCCGACCAGCTTCGCCCGCCAGCGCGCGGGGGCTTCCGGATCGGTGCGCAGGGCCTTCCAGTCCAGGGAGCCGTCCTCGATCCAGGCCTCGTTGCCGCTGACCCGGGCCAGGCCCTCCAGGTGGCGGTAGACGCCGCTGGTGAAGCACATCACCTGGTCGTCGCGCGAGCGGTAGAGCCCCGGCGCGAAGACGCCGCCCCGCATGGGCGCCTGCTTCTCCACCCGGGTGGTGAGGATCCCGCTGCCCTCGAGCAGCGCGTCGGAGAGGGGGATCTCGATGCGCTGCCCCAGTCCGCCGTCGCGCTCGCGGGCGATCAGCGCGGCACAGGCGGACAGCGCGGCCATCCCGGCCGCGAAGCAGGACGCCAGCGGGAGCGACGGGAAGCCCGGCATCTCCCCGGTCGCGCCGCCGAAGGCCCCGCCCGCGGCCAGCACCACGCCTTCCCAGCCGGCGATCCCGGCCCGCTCGTCAAGCTCGGAGAACCCGGGCAGCGAGCAGTAGACCAGCCCGCGGTTGAGGCCGAGGCAGGTGGCGGCGCCCAGCCCGAGGCGGGCCATCACTCCCGGCCGGAAGTTCTCGATCAGCACATCCGCCCCGGCGGCCAGCGCGCGGGCCCGGGCCTGTCCCTCCGCCGACTTGAGGTCGAGCACGTGGGTCGCGGCCCGGCCGCGCAGCAGGAAGGCGTTGCCCGGATCGGCGAACCGTGGGCCGCCCGGCGGCTCGATCCTGGTCACCTCCGCGCCCGCGTCGGCGAGCAGGGTGGCGGCCATGGGGCCGGCGACGTACTGACCCAGGTCCAGCACCCGCACGCCCTCAAGGGGCCGGACGGAAGCCCGCGGGGTCATAACGCCCCCGTTCCGCTGACGTGGGCTGGCTCGAAGGCCGCCAGCGACCGCAGTGCCTCGCCCGTCGAGCGGACGCGGCGGACCGGGTCCTCGTCCGGAGTCAGCGGCGACTGGGTGAGCCAGCAGCCGTCCAGGCCCGCGTCCGCGGCCACCTGGCGCAGCCGCGCCTCGCACTCCTCGGCCGTGCCCAGCAGCATGAACCGGTCCACCAGGTACCGCTGGATGTCCGGGTGGTCGTCGAACAGGTAGCCGTTGGTGTTCCCGGCGCCTACCCCGTGGTTCGAGAAGTCGTAGCGGGCCAGTCGCTCCCGCAGGATCGGCTGCCAGGCCTCGGGCACTCCCTTGTCCGCGAAGGTCGAGCTGAACGAGAAGCGGGCGGTGCCCACCGAGCGGCCGCGCTGGCTGATCCGGGCGGCGTCGGCGGTGGCCCGGTCCGGCGCGACGTACGTGGTGACGAACCCCCAGACGCGCAGCGGAGCGGCGATGCCGGCCGCCGTGCGGGCCGCCCGCGCGCGGGCGGCCAGCGTCCGCAGGGCCGTCACGTTCAGGCCGGTCCCCAGGATCAGGTCGGTAGCCACCCGGCCCGCCGCCTCGGCCCCGCGCGGTCCCGACGCCGCGATGTGGACCTCCATGTCGTCCGGCGCCCAGCTTCGGACGCTGGCCACGTCCTCCTCGAGCCTGGCCCAGGTGCTCGGGGTCAGGCCGACCGAGTGGCAGGCCCCGTCGCCGGTCGCCACGCCGGCGAAGAAACGGCCCGGGTAGAGCTCGCCGAACGTCCGCGCGGTCGCGCCGAGCACCGACCAGTGGCGGGTGACGGTGTTGGTCACGGTCGGCCCGATGTGCACGCGGTCGGTCGCCGCGAAGCAGGCGGCCGCCGTGACGTAGGTGTCCTGGTAGCGCTCGGGCACGGTGTCGCCGATGCCCACCCCCCAGAAGCCGGCCGCCTCGGCCGCCTGGGCGAACTTGACCGCCGCCAGGGAACTGTGGGTGAGGTTGATGACTCCGAGCCTCACGTGCGTCTCCTTTGACCACGGGCCGCCCGCCCGGTTGAAAGCCCTCGCGCGACGACTATCGTATAACTGTTTTAGCAAGTCTATTTAATATGACCAATAGAGGCCGCGTCGACCCGGTGCCGGCCGCGTGATGCCCGCGGCAGGCGACGGCGCGGGCGGCAACGGAGGTGCGCGGTGAAGGTGCTGGTGATGGGCGGTACCCGCTTCAACGGGCTCGCGCTCGTGCGGGAACTGGTCACGTGGGGCCATGAGGTCACGGTGCTCAACCGCGGGCAGAGCGAGGCCCGGCTGCCGCGTGCGGTCCGCCGGCTCTACGCCGACCGGACCGACCACGAGCAGTTGCGCGAGGTCCTCGGCCGCGATGAGTTCGACGTCGTCCAGGACCTGTCGGGCTACGCGCTCGCCGACGTGCAGCCGCTGGTCGAGGCCGTGCGGGGCCGGATCGGCCACTACCTGTTCGGCAGCTCGACCGTCATCTACGCCAGGCCGCGGGTCTTGCCGATCCGCGAGTCCGACCCGGTCGACCGCTCGGAGCGGCAGACCGAGTACGGCCTGCAGAAGCTCAAGGTCGAGGCGTACCTGTTCGACCAGTACCGCAGCAACGGCTTTCCGGCCACCGTGGTGCCGCTCTCGATGGTGCTCGGCCCGAACAACATCGTCGCCGACCGCGAGCAGCGCATGTTCCAGCGGCTGCTGCTCGGCCGCCCGGTGCTCATCCCCGGCGACGGCACCACGCTCAGCCAGATCGGGCACGTCGATGACGGCGCGGTCGCTCTGGGCATGCTGATGATGCAGCCGCAGACGTTCGGCAAGCGCTACAACCTCACCGGCCGCGACTACTGGAGCGACGAGGCCTACGTCGACACCTTCGCCGAGGTCGTCGGGGTCACCCCGCACAAGGTTTTCGTGCCGGCCCCGGTCATGGACGACATCTACGCGGGCAAGGGAGACCAGTCCGCGGTCCGCAAGGGCGTGGCGGCCATGAACAAGGCCGGCGACTCAGCCGCGGCCGTCATGGCGACGCACGACCCGCGGGCGGTGGGCGTGCGCGGGCTCATCCAGCGGCTCGCGCCCAACATCCACCACTGGAACGACAGCACCTTCTTCTCGGTCGAGCGGCTGCGGGAGGACGTCGGCTTCCGCCCCGCCTACACCTTCGCGGCCGCGGTGGAGCACACCTACGACTGGTTCCAGCGGGAGAAACTCAGCGAGTCGCTGCGATTCGACTTCGGCTGGGAGGACAACCTCCTCAAGCTCCTGAGCGCGCGGTAGCACCGCCCGGGCGCGGCGCAACGCGCGTGGGCCTCGCCGGCACCGAAGGATGTGAGCCGATGACTGCCGTCACCTGGGTCCCGGGGCATCTACGGCCGCCGGTACCGGGTCACGGTCC
>DAHWEX010000508.1 GCA_027326205.1 Actinomycetota bacterium | reverse complement strand
GTAGTCCATAGGGCCAGGCTATCGAACCGCTCCGCCCGGCGGCCGAGGCCGCCGGCCCCGCCAGGGGGACACGGGCCCGGGGGCGGGAGCGGCGGGACCGCGGTGAAGTCGCCGGTGACCGGACGGCGCCCGGCCGGCCGGTTCGGCACCGGGACGCCGGAGCGCGTCTCGGTGCGGCGCAGCGCGCTCGTGTGGCCGGGCGTTCCCGGGTGCTCGCAGCCGCCGGGATTGTGTCAGGAACCGTCGCGGAGGCTGGCCGGAGCGCCCTGCCGGTAGGCGATCGAGTCGAAGATCGCGGTGCAGCCGGCCCCGGACGGGGACTGGGCGAGGAAGCCGACGCGCGCGCCGGACGCCTCGCCGAGCGTGAAGTAGCGCAGGAGCTGCCAGTACGCTCCGTTCTGTGAGGCGTGGAAGGCCCAGGCGCGGCCCAAGCGGGTGATGCGCAGCCACAGCGGGCCGCCGGCCGTCTCGAAGGAATTGCTGTCGTCGGAAGTGCGGCGGGTGACCACGGTGACCGCGGTCGGCTTGCGCTGCGGGGAGAACTCGTAGCACAGCTTGGCGAAGCGCCGCTCGCTCAGGTACAGCAGCAGGACGCCGGCGTCGAACGCGGCGGCGAAGCCCACGGTGACCCGGGCCGTGAGGGTGAAGTCGCTCTCTCCGGGCAGGCCGGTCCACCGGCCCGCGTCCGGTCGCGCGCCCTCGTCACCCGCGGGGTCGATGAACAGGTCGGACTTGGGGCCGCTGGTCAGCGTCAGCGTCCCGCCCGCCACGCTGGCCTGGCAGGCGGGAGACCCCGACGGTTCGAGCGGGAATGGCACGCCCGGCAGGCGCAAGTCGGTCACCGTGGCAGTGTCCCATGACATCGGGTGATCAGTCCGCCGACTCGCGCTCGTCGGTGAACGCCTTCAGCACGCAGAACTCGTTACCGTCCGGATCGGCGAGCACGACCCAGCTGACGTCGGCCTGGCCCACGTCGGCGCGGCGCGCGCCGAGGGCCTCAAGGCGGGCCACCTCCGCGGCCTGGTCCTTGGGCCGCAGGTCGATGTGCAGGCGGTTCTTGACGGCCTTCGGCTCAGGGACCTTGAGGAACAGCAGGTCCGGCGCGACGCCGTCCTCCGGGCTGCCCTCCGGCGGCTCGAGGACCGACTCGGACTCGCTGTCGTGGGTCCGCCGCCAGCCGAGCGCGGCCTCCCAGAAGTCCGCGCTCTTCGACGGATTCGGCGAGTCAATGCACAGGCACTGAATGCGGATGTCCATACGGATACTTAGTCAGTCAGGCCACCGTCTGTCCACTTATTTCGCCGATCTCGCCGTCCCGCGTGTCATGACGGGCGAGCCGGCGAGATCAATAGGCTGGGGGGATGGACATTGGATTCGGTGCGGCGGTCGCCGGGGCCTGGGCGACGCCGCGCAACCTGGCGGAACTGGCGCGGCGGGCGGAGCGGCTCGGGTACCGGTCGCTGTGGACGTTCCAGCGGCTGCTCGCGCCGTCGGGGGCGAAGCTGGCCCCGGTGTACAAGTCGGTGCTCGACCCGATGGTGTCGCTCGGTTACCTGGCCGCGGCCACGTCGTCGATCAGGCTCGGGGTCGCGGTGGTCAACCACCCGTTCACCTCGCCGCTGCTGCTCGCCAAGCAGGCCGCCACGGTGGACGTGCTGTCCGGCGGGCGGCTCGACCTGGGCATCGGGTCCGGGTGGCTGGCGGAGGAGTTCACCGGGTCCGGCGCGCCGATGGCGGAGCGCGGCGCGCGGGCGGACGACTACGTGGCCGCGCTGCGGGCGCTGTGGAGCGGCGCGCCGGGGTACCAGGGGGCCTACTTCACGATCCCCGCCGGGCGGCAGGAGCCGGCGCCGGTGCAGCGCCCCGGGCCGCCGGTCCTGATCGGCGGGATGTCGCGGGCGGCGATGGAGCGGGCCGGGCGGATCGGCGACGGGTGGGTGACCGCGTCGAGCGCCGACCTGTCGGTGATCGCCGAGTCGGCCAAGGTCGTGCAGAGCGCCGCGCGGGCGGCCGGCCGGAGCCCAGCGCGGATCGTCTGCCGCGGCGTGGTGCGGCCGGGCAGGCCCTCGATCTCGAAGACGACGGGGCAGCGGCGGCTGCTGTCGGGGTCCTACGAGAAGATCCGCGAGGACATCCGGTGGCTGGAAAGCTGCGGGGTGACCGAGGTGTTCTACGACCTGAACTTCGACCCGGCGGTCGGCGACCCCGGGGCCGACGAGGGCAAGGCGGTGCTGCGCGCGTCGGAGATCCTCGAGGCGCTCGCCCCCGACGCCCGGATGTAGCCGCCACGGGAACTAACGATCCGTTCGGGATGTTCATGCAGTGTCGTGGACGACGGAAGGGATGGGCTCAGGGACATGGACAAGGTCGAGCTGTCAGAGGCGGAGTGGCGGACGCGGCTCTCGCCGGCCGAGTACGCGGTCCTGCGGCAGGCGGGGACCGAGCAGGCGTTCACCGGGCAGTACACGGACGCCGAGACGACCGGCGTGTACCGCTGCAAGGCGTGCGGCGCGGAGCTGTTCCGTTCCGAGGCCAAGTTCCACTCCGGATGCGGGTGGCCGTCGTTCTACCAGCCGACGTCGGGTGACGCCGTGACGCTGATCGAGGACCGCTCGCACGGGATGCTCCGGGTCGAGGCGCGCTGCGCGCGGTGCGACTCGCACCTCGGGCACGTGTTCACCGGCGAGGGGTTCTCCACGCCGACGGACGAGCGCTGGTGCATCAACTCGGTGTCGCTGACGCTGGAGCCCGTGGCCAGGGACTGACCTCAGGCGTCGCCGCCCGGGCCGGGCCGCCGGTAGCGCTTGGTCTGGGCGCGGCGGCGCTTGTCCGCGAGGCGGCGCTCGCGCGCGCCCCGCGTCGGCTTCGTCGGGACGCGCGGCGGCGGTGGCGGGGCGACCGCCTCGCGCAGCAGCGCGGCCAGCCGGGCGCGGGCGGCCTCGCGGTTCATCAGCTGGCTGCGCTCGGTCTCGGCGGCGACCGTGAGGACGCCGTCGGCCAGCCGGACGGCGAGCCGGGCCAGGGCCCGGGCCTTCTCCCGCTGCGGCAGGGACGGGGAGCGGGCGATGTCGAAGGACAGTTCCGCCCGGCTGTCCGTGGTGTTCACCGACTGGCCGCCCGGGCCCGACGACCGGGAGAAGCGCTCGCGAAGCTCGCCGGCCGGGATCACCAGCCAGCTGTTCACGCGCAGGTCGTCGGGCACGTATCCAGTGTGGCGCACGCGACCGGGCGCTTTGTCCGCCGGCGCCGGGCGGGTTCCGGCCGTTTCCCCGG
>DAHWEX010000489.1 GCA_027326205.1 Actinomycetota bacterium | reverse complement strand
GAACAGTAGGCCGCCGAGCGCCGTGATCCCCGCGCTCAACGCGACGTGCCTGCGTATGCGCCGGAGGCCTGCCCCGGCGCCACGGGCAGCGATGCGAACCATGTCATCGCCTCCGATGAAGAGTCAACAGACTCCTCAGCTACCCGCTGAGCGGCACCCACTCCGACGGTCCGCGTTAATTTATTTACAGAAAGTGAGCAACGCGGAAGGGGGCATGTCCGCTTCTTCCGGCTTTCCGCGCGCGCCTTTATCCTGTTCTTAACTATCGCACCGCATTTAGCGTGAGGTCATGGATCGGGAGCCCGCCGGTGTCGACGACGCCGGGTCAGGCGCGCCCGGAACCCACCGCGCCCGCCGTCTCCTTGGCGCGGCGGTAGCGGGCGGAGTCGTCCTGCTGCTCGCGGTCGCGGTGCTCGCGACCCGTCTCGCCAGCGCCGGCGGGCCGCCGGCGGCGGCCGCCGCGTCGTCGTCCCCCTCGCCGAGCCCGGCGGCGACGCTGACCGTGCCGGCGATCTACCAGCGGCTCGCGCCGTCCGTGGTCACCATCCGGGCCGGCCGCAACCTCGGCACAGGGATCGTCGTGGCGGACAACGGGACGATCCTCACCGCGGACCACGTCGTGTCCGGCGCGGCCGGCATCACCGTCACGTTCGCCGACGGGACGGTGACCCCGGCGCTCGTCGCGTCGGCCGACAAGACGACGGACATCGCGACCCTGGTCCCGGCGAGGCTGCCGCGGCCCGTCGTCCCCGCGTCCCTCGGCGGCGCGGCGGGCGTCGGGGACGCGGTCGTCGTGATCGGCAATCCGCTCGGCCTCACCGACAGCGTGTCCTCCGGGGTGGTCTCCGGGCTGGACCGCAGCGCGCAGACCGGCGCCGGCAAGCACACCGGGCTCATCCAGTTCGACGCCTCGGTCAACCCGGGGAGCTCGGGCGGCCCCCTGCTCGACGACCGCGGCCTGGTCATCGGGATCGTCGTGGCGCTCGCCGACGTCGACGGCCAGGACGCGTTCGCCGGCATCGGGTTCGCCGTGCCGATCGGTGCGGCCATCGGCCAGGGCAACGGCCCCGGCCAGGGGAAGGGACCGCAGATATGACCGAGCGTCTGAATCTTCCGAACGGGGGGTGGCTTTGACCGACAGCCAAGGGCAGCACGCCAACCCGCTGCAGCCGGTGCTCTTCGAAGTCAAGCGGGTCATCGTCGGCCAGGACGTGCTGCTCGAGCGGATGGCCATCGCCCTGCTCTGCGGCGGGCACCTGCTGGTGGAGGGCGTCCCCGGCCTGGCCAAGACGCTTTCCGTCAAGTCGCTCGCCGCGGCGATCGGCGGGCAGTACCAGCGCATCCAGTTCACCCCCGACCTGGTGCCCGCCGACCTGACCGGGACGCGGGTCTACCGCCAGCACTCCGGTGAGTTCCAGACTCAGCTCGGCCCGGTGTTCACGAACCTGCTGCTCGCCGACGAGATCAACCGCGCGCCCGCCAAGGTGCAAAGCGCCCTGCTGGAGGTGATGCAGGAGCACCAGGTGACGATCGGCCGCGAGACGTATCCGGTGCCCGAGCCGTTCCTCGTCATGGCGACGCAGAACCCGATCGAGTCCGAGGGCACCTACCCGCTGCCTGAGGCGCAGGTCGACCGGTTCATGATGAAGGTCGTCGTCGGCTACCCGACCGAGACCGAGGAGCACGCGATCGTCGACCGCGCGCTGCGGCCGTCCGACCCGATCCGCGAGATGCTCACCCCGGCTGACCTGGTCGCCATGCAGGGGCGGGCGCGAGAGGTCTACGTCGACCCGGCCGTCGTCGACTACGCCGTGCGGGTGGTCACCGCGACCAGGCGCCTGTTCGCCGCAGGGCTCGCCGACCTGAAGCGGTACGTCAGCTACGGTGCCAGCCCGCGCGCGTCGATCGCCCTGGTCACCGGCGCGCGGGCGCTGGCGTTCACCCGGGGGCGCGACTACGCCCTGCCCGGCGACGTGAGCGAGCTCGCGCTCGACGTGCTGCGGCACCGGATCGTGCTGTCGTACGAGGCGCTCGCCGACGACGTCACACCCGACGCGATCATCACGAGCGTCCTCGACGCGGTCGACGCGCCCGAGGTCGTCCTGAGCGGCCGCTGATGCCCGTGCGCACCGCACCGGAACGGCTGCTGCTCCGCCTCGAATGGCGGGTGCTCCGCCGCATCGAGGGCCGGATCGCGGGCGGCTACCGGACCGCGGCCCGGGGGACCGGGACCGACCTCGCCGGGCTGCGCGCCTACGTCGAGGGCGACGACGCGCGGCACATCGACTGGAACGCCACCGCCCGGCGATGTGAGCCGCAGCTCCGCGTCTTCAACGAGGACCGTGAGCTCACCGCGTGGCTCGTGCTCGACCGGTCCGCGTCGATGACCGTCGGCGCGGCCGGGCGCGGAAAGCACGACGTGCTGCGCGAACTGGCGGTGCTCGTGGCGCTGATGTTCTCCCGGGGCGGGAACCAGGTCGGCGCCCTGCTCTACGACAACGGGGCGGTGCGGGCGGTCCCGCCGGGGGCCGGCCGCCGGCACGTGCTGCGCCTCGCCACGGAACTCGACCGCCCGCCCGCTCCCCGGCCGCGCGCCGGGACGGTACCGGGCAGTCCCCGCCGCCAGCGGCGGCGGGGACGGGCGGGCGGCGGCCCCGCGGAATCCGGCGGCGGGACGACCGACCTCGCGGCCATGCTCGACGCCGCCGCCCGGGTGGCCAGGCGGCGGTCGCTGGTCATCGTGATCTCCGATTTCATCGGGTCCGGCGACTGGGAGCGCTCGCTGCTGCGCCTCGGGCAGCGTCACGAGGTGGTGGCGCTGCGCGTCGTCGACCCGGCCGACGAGGAACTGCCCGACGCCGGGCTCGTCGTCGTCGAGGACGCGGAGACGGGGGAGCAGCTCGTGATCGACTCCGGCGACCCGCTGGTGCGGGCCAGGCTCCGCGCCGCGGTCGCGGAGCGGGACGCGCTGCTGGCCGCGGGGATGCGCCGGGCCGGCGTGCCGGCGCACCGGATCGACACCACGGCGGACCTGGTCCCGGCGCTCATCGGGGTCGTGGCGAGCACCGGGCTGGCGGGCCGCGGGCGCGGGCCGCGATGACGTTCGCGAACCCGGTCCTGCTCGCCGTTGGCCTCGTGCTGGCGGCGCTCCTCGCCCTGGCCGCGTTCAGCGGCGCCAGGCGCCGAACGGCGGCGCTCGCCGCGGCGGGCATCGCGGCGGGCCGCACGGGCGGGTGGCACAGGCGGCTCAGCGGCCTGTGGTTCACGATCGCGGGCATCGCCGTGCTCGCGGTCGCCGTCGCCGGACCGGAGGTGACCGTTCCCGTCTCCCGCGCGAGCGGCACCGTCATCCTCGCGATGGACGTCTCCGGCAGCATGGCCGCGACCGACGTGACCCCCGACCGGCTGGACGCCGCGAAGCAGGCGGCGCGGGCGTTCGTCAGCGCGCAGCCGTCCAGCGTGGACATCGGCGTCGTCGCGTTCGAGCAGAGCGGCCTGGAAGCGGCGGCGCCCACCGCCGACCACGCCACCGTCCTGTCCGCCCTCACCAGGCTCAGCCCGGGAGGCGGCACGTCACTGGGCTCGGCCATCCTCGCCGCGCTGTCCGTGATCACTCATAAGAGGGTCACGGCCGACCCCGGTGGCACCGCGCCGGCCATCGGCTTCTGGCCGTCGGCCACGATCGTGCTGTTCTCCGACGGCGGGGACGACGGCGGCGGGTCCGGCACCGCTTCCGGCGGTAGCTCCGGGTCTGGCGGCACGGATACCGCCGCGGCGGCCGAGGTCGCGCAGAAGGCCGGCGTGCACGTCGACACCGTCGGCGTCGGCACCGCCGCGGGCGCCACGGTCGACGTCGACGGCTACCACCTGTTCACCGGGCTCGACGAGGCCAGCCTCAAGGCGATCTCGCGGACGACCGGTGGCAGCTACCATCCGGCGTCGACCGTCGGCGAGCTGGACGGGATCGCCCGGTCGATCGACCTGCGGCTGACCGTCACCAACCAGCCGCTGCCGCTGGCGGGGGCGTTCACCGCCTTCGCCATCGCGCTGCTCGCCGCGGGCGCGGTGCTCACCGTGGCCCGGACGGGCCGGGTGATCTGATGGCGTTCTCCTGGCCGTGGGCGCTGCTGACGCTGCTCGCCCTCCCGCTGCTGTTCGCCGCCTGGTGGCTGACGCGGCGCGGGCGGCGGCGCGCGGCCGTGCGCGTCACCTCGATCGCGCTCGTCGCGCGGGCGGTGCCCGGCCGGTCGCGCTGGCGGCGGCGCGTCCCCGCCGTGCTGCTCGTCCTCGGCCTGGCCGTCCTCGCGGTCGGCGCGGCCCGGCCCCAGGCCACCGTGCCGGCGGGCTCGTCGTCCGCGACGATCATGCTCACCCTCGACGTGTCCGGCTCCATGTGCGCCACGGACGTGAAGCCCAACCGGATCACGGCGGTGCAGGACACGGCCGCGGCGTTCATCAGGTCCCAGGCCGGCGGCCCGCGCATCGGCATCGTGGACTTCTCGAGCACGGCCGCCCTTCTCGTCCCGCCGACCACCGACACGCGGCAGCTGCTGACGGCGCTTGGCGAGCTCACCGTGGGCGGCGCGACCGCGATCGGCGACGGCATGCTGACCTCGCTCGACGCGATCGCCCAGGTCGACCCGGGGGTCGCGCCCACCGGCGCGGCCGCCAAGCGCGACCGGGGCGCCGGCTACGCCGACGACGTGATCGTGGTGCTCACCGACGGCTCGAACAACCGGGGCGTCGACCCGTCGGCGGCGGCGAAGGAGGCAGCCGCCCGGGGCGTCCGCGTCTTCACGATCGGCTACGGGACCGATAACCCCACGATGCTCGCCTGCAGCCCCTCCCAGCTCGGCGGGTTCGGCGGCGGCGGGTACGGCGGGTTCGGCGGCGGGGCGGGCTTCGTCGGCGGGAGCGCGTTCGGCGCCGACTTCACCCCGCTGCGGCAGATCGCCAAGACGACCGGCGGCGCGTTCTACCGCGCGCAGGACGCGGGTCAGCTCAGCCGGGCCCTGAGCAAGCTGCCGGCCGCCTTCACCGTGGTCCGCCAGCAGGTCGACGTCGCCGCGGCGTTCGCGGCCCTCGGCGGGCTGCTCGTCGCCGCGGCGGTGGCGCTGTCCCTGTGGTGGAACCGGATCAGGCGGCCGGCCCGGGTCACTCGCTAGTCCCGGGTCACTCGCCGCTGAGGTGCTGGCCGAGCAGGGCGAGGTCGGCGGCGCCGAGGCGGTCCCGCGCCGTGGCGAGCTGGTGCCAGTGCGGGTACACCAGCGAGGGCGCGCTGACCTTGTCAAGCGCCGCGCGCTCGTCGGCGGCCAGGGTGAGGTCGGCCGCCCCCAGGTTGTCGCGGAGCTGCTCGTCGGTGCGCGCGCCGATGATCAGCGAGGTCACCGCCGGGCGGCCGAGCAGCCAGGCGAGCGCGACCTGGGCCGGGGAGGCCCCGTGGGCGCCGGCGATGTCGACCAGCACCTCAACCGTGTCGTACAGCTTCTCCTGGTCGCGGACCGGCGGCTCGCTCCACGTGCCTGACACCTGCCGGGTCCCCGTCGCGGGTGACCCGTTGCGCCGGTACTTGCCCGACACCAGGCCGCCGGCCAGCGGTGACCAGACGAGGATGCCGAGCCCCTGGTCGACGGCCAGCGGGACGAGCTCGTACTCGGCGTCCCGCGCCTCGAGCGAGTAGTAGACCTGCTGGGCCGCGAACCGCTCGTAGCCCCGGGCGTCGGCGGTGGCGAGCGCCTTCATCAGCTGCCAGCCCGCGTAGTTCGACGCCGCGAGGTACCGCACCTTGCCCGACGTCACCAGCGAGTCGAGCGCGGACAGGGTCTCCTCGAGCCTGGTCTGCCCGTCCCACTCGTGCACGTGGTAGATGTCAATGTGGTCGGTGCCGAGCCTGCGCAGGCTCGCCTCGCACCCGGCGATGATGTGCTGCCGGGACAGGCCCGCGTCGTTCGGCCCCGGGCCCATCGTCATCCGCACCTTGGTGGACAGCAGCAGCGAATCCCTGCGGCCGGTGACGATCTCGCCGGTGATCTCCTCGGAGAACCCGTCCGAGTAGACGTCGGCGGTGTCGATGAGGTTGACCCCG
>DAHWEX010000480.1 GCA_027326205.1 Actinomycetota bacterium | reverse complement strand
GCCGCCGCAGGTCGCTGCCGCCGCTATGGGACGATTGGACGTCGTGACAACGCCAGCTCAGATCCTCGCCGTTACCCAGCCGGATTCGTTCCGGGTCGCGCGATGACGGGTCGCCGTCCCGCACCGGAGGCGGTGGCCAAGTACCTGGCCAGGCTCGGTCTCCCCGGGAACCTCGCGCCGACCACGGAGACCCTGACCGAGTTGCAGCGGCGGCACCAGGACGCGGTGCCGTACGAGAACCTCGCGATCATGCTCGGGCGGCCCGATTCCACGGACCCGGCGCAAACCCTGGAGCGGATCGCGGCGGGCGGCAACGCGGGGTACTGCTTCCACCAGAACGGCGCGTTCGAGATCGTGCTCCGTGCCCTGGGGTTCGCGGTCGAGCGCCGCTCCGGCCAGGTCCACGGCCGGCCGTTTCCCCGGCTGAACCACCTGGTCCTGCTCGTCACCATCGACGGGCGCCGCTGGTGGCCGGACCTCGGCCTCGGGGACGCCCTCCGCGAGCCGGTCGAGGTGGTCGCGGGAGAGATCAGGCAGGGCCCTTACCGGTACGAGATCACCGATGTCGGCGCCGACGGGTGGACCTTCTTGCATGACCCGGCGGCCGGCTCCTTCCCCGCCGTCGACGTGCGGGCCGGCCAGCCGACCGACGCCGAGGTCGCCGAGTCCCACCGGGTGCTGTCAACCCCGCCCGACGGGCGCTTCACCCGAGCCCTGGTGGTGCAGCGCCGCGACGACACTGGTGCCAGCGTGCTGCGCGGCCTCCGCTACCAGCGCAGCGGCGACGGCCCGTTCACCCGCGACCTGACGTCCTACAACGACTGGCGGTCAGTCCTGGAGTCTCTGAACCTCAGCCTGGCCGGCGTCACCCCGGACGAACTCCGCTCACTCCATACCCGCATGCACACCGCCCACAAGCAATGGCTCGCCGCGCAAGAGCCCTAACCCCCAGCGGAGAGCACTCCTAGATTCCGCCTCCTCAGGGCCTCTGAACGGGATCGCGGGTCAAAAACGGCTATATTCGCCGCGGATGACCCGCGATCATCGATCCAACGCTGAAACGCGGTCAGCAAAGTGGGACGAATCGGGCGAAATGACAGGGGTTGCCGCCTTGTTTCCGCGTTTGACCCGCAATCATCCCCGGGCACTGGCGACGAGGCTTCGCTCTTGGCGGCGCTAGCCGCCGGGATCGCGCGCAGGTGCCAGTGCAGACGGCCGTCTGGCCTGGCGCTGCGCCCCTGGCCGTTCGCTGGCGCGCCCAGGTGGTTGCGGTCACCCGCCCGCGTACGGTGGCAGGTCATCACGGCATCAAGTCTCCGTGGGCGTCACTGGCGAACCGGGCCTTACGGGAACGCGAGGTGCTTCTCGCCTGAGTCATGGCCATGGAGTTAGGAGCGGGACCGGGCAGCCTGCACGGGCACACGGGTGACCGGTTGCCGGGCCGCGGCCGCTTAGCCAGGTGGCTACGTCGGCTGCTGTCGCGCACTGAGCTTGCGGAGTTCGCAAGGCAACGGTGCCGATGCGGATGGTGTCGATCTTTTCGTGAACCGCGTTCCAGCGGTCGCGGTCCTTGTCTCGCCATTGCTCGTCCGCCGGGTGCGCGGCCGCTCCGTCGATTTCCACGCATGCCCGGTAGCCCTCGTAGTAGTTGTCCAGGTAGCGATTGCCGGTGCCTTGCCAGACGCGAGCCTGCCGGGTCGCAACGGGCAGGCCGTGCGGCCGTTCGACCCCGTGCGCGTAGCGGCGTTCAATGACCGAGAGGACACCGTCCTGGGTGTCGCCGAGTGCGAGTTCCAGGTCTTGCCGCCAGCGCATCCTGGGACGGGAGGCCATCGCCTCCCGGAGTCGCGCCGATGTGGTGCGACGGCGCCCGATGGCCCGGCAGATCCAGTCGTACGCCTCCTCGAAGGTCGCCGCCGCCTCGATAAGGTCGAAGACGGTGTACTCGACCCGTGTGCACGGCGGCGACATCATCGGATGAATCGCCTGCTCAAGGTAGCGGGTGCGGTGGATGACGACGCCCGGGATCGCTGACCACCGCGCCGGGTGGCGGTTAACCGGAACGGCGAGGTGAACCGCCGCGACCGGCCTGTCCACGAGTCCATGGCGCTCGGCGGCTGTCCAGTGGCTCAGCGCCGCGTCCGGGCCTGCCCGCAACAGTGCTGCCCAGATCTGGGCATCGCGCTTCGGCGTTCCGGTGAAGTCCGAGTAGACCCCGAACTGCAGTTGCTGCCAATCGCCGCAGCGAACGCGGTTGCGGATTGTTTCGGCGCTGAGTCCTAGCGCGATCGCTTGCGATCGCGCGATTACGTGTCCTTGGCTGGCAAGCAATTGACGGACCAGGGGAGGAAGTTCGGCGGGCATACCGCCAGGATGGCGGCCGAACTTGTTCCCCGGCCGCGGCGATTCCCGGCCTGTGGATAACGCGGCCGGTATGTCCGTCCCTGTGGATTGTCGCTTGCGGACATTTCTCGATGCGTGGTATGGCCGCCGGGTTCGCGGGCGATAGTAGGCTCGTTGAACGTGGACAGTTTGTTCGATGATGCCGGGGAGCGGGCCGCCGCGGCGGCGGCGCCGCTGGCGGTGCGGATGCGGCCGCGATCCCTGGACGAGGTCATCGGGCAGCGGCATCTCACGGCGAAGGGCGCACCCTTCCGACGGCTCATCGACGCCGACGCGCCCATGTCGCTGGTGCTGTGGGGGCCGCCGGGGACGGGCAAGTCGACGCTGGCTTATGTCGTCTCGCAGGTGACCCGGCGGCGGTTCACCGAGCTCTCCGCCGTGACCGCCGGGGTAAAGGACGTGCGGGCCGCCGTGGACGCCGCGCGGCGGGAGCTCGGCCTGACCGGGCGGCAGACCGTGCTGTTCGTGGACGAGGTGCACCGGTTCTCCAAGACCCAGCAGGACGCGCTGCTGCCCGCGGTCGAGAACCGCTGGGTCTCCTTCATCGGCGCGACCACGGAGAACCCGTCGTTCTCCGTCGTCTCGCCGCTGCTGTCCCGGTCGCTGCTGCTCACCCTGCAGCCGCTGGACGACGACGACATCGCGGCGCTCGTCAAGCGGGCCCTGGCCGAAGAGCGCGGGCTCGGCGGAAAGGTGGAGATCGACGACGACGCGCTCGGGCACCTGGTCCGGTTGGCCGGCGGGGACGGGCGCCGGTCGCTGACGTACCTGGAAGCCGCCGCGCTCGGGACGAGCCACATCGACACGGCGACGCTGGAGCGGGCGGTGGACCGGGCCGCCGTCCGGTACGACCGGGACGGCGACCAGCACTACGACGTGATCAGCGCGTTCATCAAGTCCCTGCGGGGCAGCGACGTCGACGCCGCCCTGCACTACCTGGCCCGGATGATCGCGGCCGGGGAGGACCCGCGGTTCATCGCCCGGCGGCTCATCGTGCACGCCAGCGAGGACGTCGGGATGGCCGACCCGACGGCCATTCAGGTAGCGGTGGCCGCCGCGCAGGCGGTCGAGTTCATCGGGCTGCCGGAGGCCCGGATCAACCTGGCCCAGGCCGTCATCCACATCGCGCTCGCGCCGAAGTCCAACGCGGTGGTCAAGGCGATCGGGGCGGCCGAGGCCGACGTCAAGGCGGGGCTCATCGGCGCGGTGCCGCCGCACCTGCGGGACGCGCACTACCCGGGGGCCAGGCGGATCGGCCACGGCCAGGGCTACGTCTACCCGCACGACCTGCCCGAGGGCATCGTGAGCCAGCAGTACGCACCGGACGCGGTCAACGGCCGGGCGTACTATGAGCCCTCGACCCACGGGATGGAGAGCCGTTTCGCCGAACGCGCCCGGCTGATCCGCCAGATCCTGCATCCTGAACAGGGAGGCAGCCGGGGACCTGCCGACGAGGGGAAGAAGACCGAATGAGCCTGACCGGGGTAGCCGCGCTGATCGCCGCGGTGAGCTTCGCCGTCCTCGCCTGCGCCGGCGTCTACCTGGCGGTCCGGTTCACCCGGGTGCTCGGCGACGCGGCCACGCTCGTGCGCGAGACGCGCGACGGCCAGCAGGCCCTGTTCGCCCGGGCCAACGCGGCGGTCGACCGGGCGAGCGCGCAACTGGACAAGACCGAGGCCGCGACGGCCGCCGTGGCCGACCTCGGCGACTCGATGGCCGAACTCGCCGGGCAGGCGAGCGCGCTGGCGGGCATCGGCAAGTCCGTGGCCGGCGCGGTCGTCGGCGGGCCCGTCGGCCGGGCCGCCGCCGTCGCCTACGGGATCCGGCACGCGGTGGGGGTGCGCCGCGGCACGGCCGCCCGCCCGGGCGCGCTGCCCGGCGAGGTGGTCACGGGCGCCGAACTGGCCGCGCGGCGCGAGGCGGGAGCGCGCCGGTGATCCGCCGGGGATTCTGGCTCGTGCTCGGCGCCGCGGGCGGCATCGCGGGCTACCGGCGGGCGTCCTCGCTGACCCGCCAGGTGGCCGAGACGCTGGGCACCCGCCAGAAGAAGCCCGGTGCGGTGCGGCGGCACTGGGCAAGAGAGGCGATTCGCTTCACCCGTGACGTCCGTGACGGCATGGACCAGTATTACGTTCGGCAAGCAGGTGAGCGAAGGCCTACGCTGGGCAGCGGTGAGGATTCGCGGCGCTCATCGCGCCGCGCTTCGTTAAGGTGTTCCGCATGCCCCGGCCAAGCCTCCTGGCCTTGCCGTCACGGCGCTAGCCGGCGCCGACCTTCACCCTGGCAACCGAAAAAGGAAGAAGACCACTGATGCAGTCGGCAGAGATCGCACGCCGCTACCTGGCGCACTTCGAGGCGCGAGGACACGCCATCGTTCCCTCGGCTAGCCTCGTGGCCGACGATCCCACGCTGCTGTTCGTGGTCGCCGGGATGCAGCCGTTCAAGCCCTACCTGCTCGGGCAGCAGGCGCCGCCGTGGAAGCGGGTCGCGGACGTGCAGAAGGTCGTCCGCACGCTCGACATCGAAGAGGTCGGCAAGACCACCAGGCACGCGACGTTCTTCCAGATGCTCGGCAACTGGTCGTTCGGCGACTACTTCAAGGAAGACGC
>DAHWEX010000518.1 GCA_027326205.1 Actinomycetota bacterium | reverse complement strand
GACCCGTATGGCTTCTAGCTCGCCGGAGTGGACCAGCCGATAGACGGTCATCTTTGATACCCGCATGATCGTCGCCACTTCGGCGACGGTAAGGAATCTGACGTCACTAAGGGGAGTTTCGCTTGCCATCATTGTCCTCTTCCGCGCGAAGCCGAGCACGCCTGACCGGATTCAGCGCACCAGTCACGTACGTATCCCAGGGTAAGTCTCGTACGGAAAAGAGCAAGGGGCCGAATAGACTTATTAGCCTTACTCTTCGGCAGCTAGGACACGGGTGTACCTACGCGCTCCCCAGACGATTCTACGAAAGGAACGGAAAGAAGCACGTCAAGCACCTCTGAAGGCCCGAAGATGTCGCCTGTCACCCCTACTACGACGACTGGTCGTCCGGTCCGACATTTAACATCACGGACAGGCCATGGGCCGGAAACACGGCGGTCCTGGTGCGCATGATGGCGCGATCCGTCGGGTCGCCGGGATCGACGCCGGACGAGAATGAAACATAGCGCGGCGGCGCGCCGTCGGTCATCGTCTCGGGTGCGGATTCGCCGGTCAAGGACCGCGCGAGTTCGCGCCACTGGGCCGGGGTCGCCATTTCAGGGTCGAGCGGCATCCCGGCCGCAATACCGAGCAGGTGCGTCCAGGTCCGGGGCACCACCTCGACCAGCGCGTAGCCGCCGCCGCCGGTGGCGATCCAGCGTCCGTCGCACAATTCGTGCGCCAGTTCGTGCATCAGCAACTGGGCCTGGCGCTGCCCGTCGACGCTCAGCGACCAATGGGCGAGCGGGTCAAGCCGGTGGCTGTCGCAGCCGTGCTGGCTGACCAGCACCGTCGGCCGGAACGCGCGCAGCAGCGGCAGCACCACGGCGTCGATGGCCCGGAGCCACCCGGCGTCCTCGGTGCCGGCCGGCAGCGCGACGTTGACCGCGTACCCTTCGCCGTCGCCGGCCCCCGTCTCGTCGGGACGGCCGGTGCCGGGGAACAGCGTGGCCGGGCTCTCGTGCAGGCTGATCGTGAGCACCCGGGGATCATCGTAGAAGGCCGCCTGCACGCCGTCGCCGTGATGCACGTCCAGGTCCACGTACGCCACCCGTTCGGCCCCGGACGCGAGCAGTTCCCTGATCGCGACGGCGAGGTCGTTGTACACGCAGAACCCGCTGGCGTTCGCCCGCATCGCGTGGTGGTGCCCGCCGCCGATGCTCACCGCGTGCGTCGCGGCCCCCGACCAGACCGACCGCGCGGCCGTCAGCGTCGCCCCGACGACCAGGGCCGCCGCCTCGTGCATGCCCTCGAACACCGGGTCGTCGTCGGTGCCGAGCCCGAACCACACGGCCGGCACCAGTGCACGCCCCACGTGCCGCACCACGGCGACGTACTCGGGATCGTGCACGGTCTCGAGCTCGAGGTCGGTGGCCGGGGACGGTGAGATCATCGTCACACCGGGCGCGGCGAGCACCCCGAGCGAGCGCGCGAGCTCCATCGTGAGCCGGACGCGGACGGGGTTGAACGGGTGCCCGTTGCCGAAGTCGTACCGCAGCAGTGCCTCGTCCCACACCACGGCCGCCGGCCCGCTCACTCTGCCCCCAGTTCACGACTGCGGTCGCGGGCTGCCTCGATCGCCGCGAGGAACGCGGCGCGCACCCCGTGCTTCTCCAGTTCCCGGATCGCGGTGATCGTCGTCCCACCCGGCGACGTCACCGCGTCGCGCAGGATCACCGGGTGCTCGCCGGAGTCGCGGAGCATCGTCGCCGCGCCGTAGACGGTCTGCGTCACCATCTCAAGCGCGGTCCGGCGCGGCATGCCGAGCAGGATGCCGGCGTCCACCATCGCTTCGACCAGGTAGAACACGTAAGCGGGCCCGGACCCGGAGAGCGCGGTCGCCGCGTCCTGCTGGTATTCGGGTATGCGGATCACCTTGCCGAGCGGCGCGAGCAGTTCCTCCGCGTGCCGCAGGTGCTCCTCTCCCGCGAGGGACCCCGCCGAGATCACCGACATCGCCTCGTCGACCAGCGCGGGCGTGTTCGACATCACCCGGACCACCGGGACCTCGGCCGTGACCCGCCGCTCGATGAACGAGGTGGTGATGCCCGCCGCCATGGAGATCAGCAGCTGCGACGGCGTGATGAGGCTCTTGACCTCGTCGAGCATCCGCTCCATGTCCTGCGGCTTGACCGCGATCACCAGCGTCTCGGCCTTCGCCGCGGCCTCGGCGACGCTCAGCGTCGGCACCCCGTAGGCCGCCCGCAGTTCGTCCGCCCGGGCGGGCCGCCGCACGACGGCGGCCACCTCGGCGGGCGCCCGCCCGGCCCGGAGCAGCCCGGAGAGCACCGCCTCGCCCATCTTCCCCGTGCCCAGTATCGCGATCATGAGCTTGACATTAGCGAACGCAGGAAGAAGGCCAGGTTGGACGGCCGCTCGGCCAGGCGCCGCACCAGGTAGGGGTACCAGTCGCCGCCGTAGGGGACGTAGACGCGCACCTGCGCGCCCGAGGCGGCGAGCCGCCGCTGCTCGTCCGGGCGGACGCCGAACAGCATCTGGTACTCGAAGCTGCCGGCGTCGCGGGCCATGCCGAGCGACCTGGTGATCGCGATCAGCCTCGGGTCGTGCGTCGCGATCATCGGGTAACCGGGTCCCGACATCAGCACCCGCAGGCACCGGGCGAAGGACTTGTCCACCTCGTGCCGCGAGTCGAACGCCTGCGACGCCGGCTCGGCGTAGGCACCCTTGCACAGCCGCACCCGCGTTCCCGGCGTGGCGAGGCTCCGCACGTCGGCCTCGGTGCGCCGCAGCGACGCCTGCATCACGGTCCCCACCGATCCGAACCGCGACCGCAGCGAGCCGGCGAGGCGCAGCGCGGCGTCCGTGGTCCGGTGATCCTCGGCGTCGACGGTCACGGTGGTGCCCGCGCTCGCGGCGGCCACCACGATCCGCTCCAGGTGCTCGGCCGCGATCCTCATCCCGACCACGTTCGGCTCCGGCGAGTCCTCCCCGCCGAGCAGCAGCCCGAGGGCGGTCGGCTTGACCGAGACCTCGACCGCGCCGTCTCCGGTCAGCCCCTCGGCGGCGAGCTTGCCGACCAGGTGCACGTACTGTGCGGCGGTCGCCGCCGCGCGCTGCGCGTCGGTGGCGTCCTCGCCCAGGTAGTCCAGGGTCACCAGGAGACCATGGGAGCGGAGCGACCGCGCGACCGCCACCGCGTCCTCGCTCGACTCACCCGCCACGTACCGGTGCACAAGCGCACTCGTGGCCGACGTCGACGTCACGATCTCGCGAATCCGCTCGCTCGCAGCCGCCGCCAGCAAAGCACTGCGCAGCATGTCCCCTCCGCTCGCTACAACATCCTCCGGCCGGCCGGCGGCTGCGGCACGCTGTCCAGTCGCAGCGTCACCGTGACGTTCGCCCCCGCATCCGGCGGGACGACCACCTCCTGCGCGGCGGCCACCCCGTCGGCAAGCAGCGTAGCGTTGGTGTCCACCGAGCGCTTGACCAGCCCGAGCCCTATCGGCCCGAGCTCGAAGTGCCTGGCGGCGGATCCGACGAAGCCCACCTGGGTGCCGTCCGGCAGGGTGAGCGGCGCGCCGTGCGCGGGCAGCCGGTCCACCGAGCCGTCCAGGTGGAGGAACACCAGCCGCCGCGGCGGGTGCCCGAGGTTGTGGATCCGGGCGACGGTCTCCTGGCCCCGGTAGCAGCCCTTGCTCAGGTGCACGGCGGACTCGATGAGGCCGATCTCGTGCGGCAGCGTCTTGTGGTCGGTGTCGAGCCCGGGCCGCGCGACCCGCGCGGCGATCCGCACGGCCTCGAAGGCCCACATGCCCGCGACGGGGAAGGTTTCCGCCAGCTTCCCCGCCGCGCCGGGTGGCACGATCAGGTCGGTACCGAACGGGTTCCGCATGACCGTGGCCACCTCACCCTCCGCGAGGAAGGGAGCGGACCCGGCAGCGCCGCCGTCCGTTCGGGCAAGGACTCCGCCCTCGGCCGGGAGCGGGCCGGCCAGCGTCTGCACCACCAGCGCCCCGGAGAGGTCCTCGATCTCCACCCGCATCATGAAGCGCATCGAGCTGAGGAAGTCGACGAGGGCCTTCGCGGTGTGCGGTTCCACGGAGATCCAGGTGGCCGTGCCGTCGTCCGCGAGCGTCAGGTGGTGCTCAAGATGTCCCTGGGGAGACAGGATGAGTGCCTCGACGGTGACTCCGGGAGCCAGGCGCTCAACGTGCTGGCTGGTGAGGCTGTGCAGCCAGGTGAGGCGGTCCGCGCCGGTGACCTTGACCACGCCCCGGTTGGACCGGTCGACGAGGACCTGGCCCCGGGTCATCGCGCGCTGCTCGCGCGCCGGGTCGCCGTAATGCGCCGCGACGCCCTCGTCCGGCCACTCCGCCTCGACGGCACCGTTGATCTCAAGCATGCTTCGAGTCTAGTTCGCCGGCTTCGCCGGTATGGATGTGCCGTTGACACCCGTGAATAATCCCTTGCGTCCCTGCCAGAGTCTCGCGTAGCGTCGGAGGTACGCGGAAGGGAGGTGGTCCTAGGTAATGCATGTTCATAGGACTTGCGAGGTGGCTGCTAGCTAGCCGCTGCCCCCGCTGTGTGGGTCCGCGTGGCGGATCCCGGCCGTGATGGGCGGCGGCGGGCTTAAATCTAGGCAATCACCGGACCTCCGGGCTGACCGACCTTGTCCAGTCGGTCCCGCGCTCCCTCGTGGACGCGGAGTCGCCCGGAGGTTCTTTATTCGATCCAGTCCCACTGCAGGACCGCCCACAGGTGCGGTGTGAGCGGCTGGCCCATCGCCGCCATGTCGAAGGCGTAGGCGAGGTCCTTCTCCCCCTCCCGGGTCTGGCTCGGGACCAGGCCGTAGAGCCGCTTGCCCGCGGTGTAGGGCTTGGCGGTGGCGGTGCGGGCCACGGCGTCGGTGACCATCTCGATGCTGGTGAGGCCGTGGAACTCGCCCGCGTAGATCTCGGTGATCCCGGTGGGGTGGGTAAGCAGCACCTCGACCTTGCCGTCGGCCTGCGGACGCCAGAAGCCGGTCTCGACCGCGAGGGGCTGCTCGCGGATCAGGGCGCCGTCCTCGTCCTTCTTCGGCTCGCCGTTCTCGTCGTCCGCCAGCCGCCAGGTGCGGCTGGTGTAGATGAGGTACGGCTTGCCGATGTGAGAGAAGGTGACTTCCTGGAAGTAGTTGAAGGGCTCGATCGTCGGGTAGTGGCCCTTGCCCGTGCCCTGCCAGCGGCCCAGCAGGAAGCTGAGCGGCGCGATCGCCGGGTGCTCATCGGGGAGCCGGATCTCTTCCGTGGCGCTGTCCTCGGGCGTGCTGCTATCCGTCATGCGGTCCTCCCCTGATCACCTTGATCGCCGTGTAGCCGGCCGCGATCGCGACGGCGACGTAGGCGAGGATAATAACCGTCGCGCTCAGCATCCCGTGCATGGTGTCT
The DNA here is from genome assembly GCA_027326205.1 of Actinomycetota bacterium. GTDB lineage: Bacteria > Actinomycetota > Actinomycetes > Streptosporangiales > Streptosporangiaceae > Trebonia. The sequence continues at coordinate 961 of DAHWEX010000518.1, read as the reverse complement.
GAGCCTAGTGCCGGACGCCTGGTTTCTGCCATCTGGCACGCCGCGCCCGGTGGCGGAACCGCCGCCATGGCTACCCGCCTCCCGGGGAGGCGCCCTTTCACATCCTCGTATCCCTCGCTGAGCTAGAGTCTTCACGTGGCGCGGAAACTAGTGGTTAAGGTCACAGCGGGCAAAGAAGATCCCGAACGGTGCAATCAGGCGTTCACGGTCGCGTCGACCGCGGTCGCGAGCGGCGTTTCGGTCTCCCTGTGGCTGGCCGGCGAGGCGGCCTGGTTCTCGCTGCCCGGGCGGGCCGACGACTTCTCGCTCCCGTACTCCGCGCCGCTCGCCGACCTGATCGCCTCGGTGCTCGCCGTGGGCACGGTGTCCGTCTGCAGCCAGTGCGCCGCCCGCAGGGACATCAGGCCCGAGGACGTGATCGGCGGGATCAGGATCGCGGGCGCGGCCACGTTCCTCGCCGAGGTGCTCGCGGACGACACGCGGGCACTGGTCTACTAAGGTCCGCTAACTGGTCGCCGCGACCGCCGCGAGGCGTTCGGCGCGCAGCCGGTTGGCCAGTTCCTCGGACCGTGCCGCCATCGGCTGCAGCGGGCCGACGGCCCAGTAGAGCAGCAGGTCGGCGAGGTTCGGGTTGCGCACCAGGGCCGGCCCGTGCAGGTAGGTGCCGAGCACCCGGCCCGCGTAAGCGCCCTCGGTGCCGTCGCCGTTGCCGGTGCCGAGCGTGGTGCGGGCCAGCGGCCGCGCGTTCTGGCCGAGGTGCGTGACGCCCTGGTGGTTCTCGAAGCCGGTCAGCTTGCCCACGTTCAGCCCCGGGTCGACATCGGCGACGATCTCGCCGACCGCGCGCCGCTCCCCCCGGCCGCTGCGCATGTCGAGCAGCCCGAGTCCCGGCACGGGCGCGCCGTCCGCGCCGCCGAACTCCGTGCCGAGCATCTGGTACCCGGCGCAGACCGCGAAGACC
>DAHWEX010000451.1 GCA_027326205.1 Actinomycetota bacterium | reverse complement strand
TAGCCCGCGGCCAGGACCCCGTAGTTGGCGGCGATGTCCGAGCCCCAGTCCGGCGTCGGCGGCTGCACCCCGAAGCCGAGGAACGACAGGGTCGCGACGGTGAAGATCGCGTAGCCGAGGCGGCCGGAGAACTCGACGAGGACGGCGGGCAGCACGTTCGGCAGGATCTCCGCCAGCATCACCGACCACGCGCCCGCCCCGAGCAGGCGCGCCGCGGGCACGTAGTCCAGGTCGCGTTCGGCCAGGACGGCGGCCCGCACGGTGCGTGCGATCAGCGGCGTGAAGATGAAGCCGATGACGATGACCAGCGTCACCGTCGAGGGACCGAGCGCCACGATGAACAGGAACGCGACGATCACCGCGGGCAGCGCGAGCACCGCCTCGACGACCCGGCTGGCCAGCAGGTCGAAGATCCCGCCGAGGTAGCCCATCGCCAGGCCGAGCGCGGTGCCGCACACCGTGCCGAGCAGGGTCGCCAGCGGGGTGATGACCAGGATGTCCCGCGACCCGGTGAGGACCCGGGCGAGCATGTCGCGGCCGAGCTGGTCGGTGCCGAACCAGTGCGCCGCCGACGGCCCCGCGTTGGCGGCGAGCAGGCTCTGCGACAGCGGGCTGTAGGCGGCGATGGAGCCGCCCCAGGCGGCGCAGACGACCCAGAACAGCACGATGGCCGCGCCGACGAGGAACGTCGGCCTGCGGGCGAGCAGCCGCCAGCGTGCGGTGGCCCGGGCCGGGACGCGCACGGCCGTGACGGTGGTTCCCGCGATCGTCATGCGGCGCCGCCTTCCTGCCCGGCCCGGGCGCTTCCGAGAGCCGAGGCCCGCAGCCGCGGGCTCAGCGCGATGAGCAGCAGGTCGGCGGCCAGGGTCGCCAGGGCGTAGACGACGCCGACGGTGAGCACGCCGGCCTCGAGCATGGGGAAGTCCTTCGACTGGGCGGCCTTGTAGATGAGGTTGCCGATTCCCTGGTAGTTGAACAGCGTCTCGACCACGACCAGTCCGCCGATGAGGTATCCGGTCTGCGTGGCGATGACCGTGATGGTGGGCAGCAGGGAGTTGCGCAGCACGTGCCGGAGCAGCACGGTGCGCCGCGGCAGGCCCTTGAGCACGGCGGTGCGGGTGTAGTCGGCGGCGAGCGCGTCGATCGTCCCCGCCCGCGCCATCCGGGCGAAGTAGCCGAACAGCACGAAGACCAGCGGGATGGCCGGCAGGATCAGGTGCTCGAGCTGGGCGCCGGCCGGCGCCCCCTGCCCGGCCGAGGCGGTGACCGGCAGCACCTTCCAGGTCACGGCGAACAGCACGATCACCACGATCCCGGAGACGAACTCGGGCACGGTGGCGAGGCTCAGCCCGGTCACCGAGATGATCCGGTCGGTCAGCCGCCCGGCGCGCAGCGCCGCGAGCACACCGCCGGCGATGCCGAGCGGCACGACGACGACGAAGGCGAGCGCGGCGAGCTTGAGCGAGTTGAACAGGGCGTGCCAGACGAACGGCGCGACCGCGCTCCGGTAGGAGTAGGAGAGCCCGAGGTCACCGCGGAAGATGCCGCCGAGCCAGGAGAGGTAGCGGGTCAGCAGCGGGCTGTTCACGCCGAGCTGGGTATCGAGGGCCTGCACGGCGCTCTGCGCGGCGAGCGGGCCGAGGATCGCCCGTCCCGGGTCGCCCGGCAGCACCTGCCCGGCCAGGAAGACGAGCAGGCTCAGCAGCCACAGCGTCAGGAGCATGAGCCCGAAGCGGCGCAGCAGGAACGTCGCCACCCCTGCCTCCTTTCGACGATCTTATGCTCGGGGACCGTAGCGTAAGAAAAACCATCCAATACGACGCGACACGCGAAATGCCGAAGATTTGCCATATTGCCGCCCGGATTTCCCTGAAACATCGGGGCTGTCGCCGCGCCCGCGGCCGGCCAGCGCGGTTACCGCGGCGAGGGCCGCGACCGCGGCGGCGACCGCCAGGGACAGCGCCGGCGTGCCGGCGGTGAACCCGGCCAGCGCCGCGCCCGCGGCGGCGCCGCCGTTCATCGCCGAGTTCAGCCACGCCTGCGCCTCGGTGCCGCCGCCTCCTGTCGCACTGCCGGCGGCGCCCGCCGCCAAACCGAACAGGGTCGCCAGGGTCGGGCCGAGGCACAGCCCGGCCACGGGCGCGGCGACGGCGACCAGCGGGGGCCGCAGCGCCGCGGCGGCGAGTACCCCGAGGCCGAGCGCGTAGCAGGCGAGCAGGGCCGGCAGCCGCCGGCGCTCGTGGCCGGCGCCCGCGCCGCTCGCCCGGACGCCGAGCAGCAGGCTCCCCGCGATGCTGCCGACGGAGACCTCGGCGAGCAGCGGCCCGGACGCCCACAGCACGTGGTGCAGCCGCACGTAGCCGGTCAGCGCCACCTCGGTCGCGCTGAGCGCCGCGTTCGCCAGGGTCCCGGTGAGCAGCAGCCGCCGCAGGGCCGGGGAGCCGAGCGGCCCGAGAAGACCGCGCCGCGGCCGCGGGTCACGGCCTGCCGGGGCGGCGGAGCGGAACTGGCCGGCGATGAGGGCGGTGGCGGCGGCGGTCAGCGCGAGCAGCACGGCGACGGCGGCGGCGGGGGACAGGCCGGCCGCCAGGGAACTGGCGAGCACCGGCCCGGTGATGTAGGCGAGGTCGAACACGGCGGCGTCGAGCGCGAACGCGGCCTGCCGCAGCGGGCCCGCCGCGTGCGCCGACCACAGGCTGCGCATCCCCGGGCTGAGCGGCGGGCAGCTCACCCCGGCCACGGCGGCGGCCGCGATCATCGCCGCGGCCGGCGCCCGGGCCAGCGAGGCGGCCGTCAGGCCGAGCAGCGCGGCGGCGTAGAGCACGCCGCAGGCGGCGCTCACGACGGCCAGGCCGCGCCGGTCCGCGAGCCGGCCGCGGGCCGGGCCGGTGACCGCCTGGCCGAGCGTGTAGCCGGTGACGGCGAGCCCGGCCGTGGTCATCGAGGCGTGCGCCGCGACGACGAGCAGCAGGGTGATGGTGACCATGCCCTGCGGCAGCCGCGCGCAGGCGTCCGCGAGCGCGAGGCCGCGCAGCGCCGGGACGCGCAGCAGCCGCCCGTACGAGCCTGCGGCGGTCGGCGTGGTGGTCATCGGCGGTCCTAATCGCCGGCCAGGGCCTGATCGAGGTCGGCGATCAGCTCGTCGGCGTCCTCCAGGCCGATCGACAGCCGCAGCAGGTTGCCGGGAACGCCGACCGGGGTGCCCGCGGTGGTGCAGTGGGTCATCCGGGCGGGCTGCTCGATCAGCGACTCGACGCTGCCGAGCGAGACCGCGAGGGTGAACAGCCGGGCGCGCTCGCAGACCCGGCCGGCGGCGTCGGGGCCGCCGCGCACCTCGATCGACACGACCCCGCCGAAGCCGCCGCGCATCTGCCTGGCCGCCAGCAGGTGCCCGGGGTGAGCGGGCAGCCCCGGGTAGTGCACGCGGGCGACCGCCGGGTGACCCGCGGCGAACTCGGCGACCCGCTGGGCGCTCGCGCAGACCTGCCGCATCCGGGCCGGCAGCGTCTTGATGCCCCGCCGCACCAGCCACGCCTCCTGCGGCGCGGCGCCGGTGCCGAGCATCCCGGCGTACCGGGCGATCTCGGCGCCGAGCTCGGCGGTGGCGGCGACGACGGCGCCGCCGGTGATGTCGGAGTGCCCGCCCAGGTACTTGGTCGTGGAGTGGACGACCAGGTCCGCGCCGAGCGCGACCGGCTGCTGCAGGTACGGGGAGGCGAACGTGCCGTCGGTGACCAGGAGCGCGCCGGCCGCGTGCGCCAGGTCGGCGACGGCCGCGATGTCGGTGATCTTCAGCAGCGGGTTCGACGGGGACTCGGTCCACACCAGCAGGGTCTGCGGCCTGATCGCCGCGGCCACCGCGTCGAGGTCGGCCATGTCGGCCGCGGTGTAGGCGAGGCCCCACCGGGCGTAGACGTCGTGCACCAGGTCCCAGGTGCCGCCGTAGACGTTGTCCGGGATCACCACGTGACCGCCCGCCCGCCCCAGCGCCTGCAGCACGGTGACGCAGGCGGCCATCCCGGAGGCGACCGCGACCGCCGACGCGCCGCCCTCCAGGGCGGCGAGGCACTCCTCCAGGTCCGCCCGGGTCGGGTTGGCGATCCGCGAGTAGTCCCAGCCGGACTCCACCGGCAGCGCGCGCGGCCGGACGAACGTGGCCGCCTGGTAGATCGGGGTGGTCACCGCCCCGTTGTGCGCGGCGGGGTGGTTGCCGGCGTGCACGGCGCGGGTGGCGAACGAGGTCACAGGTGCTCTCCCAGGTCCATGGCGGCCCGGTACCAGTCGTAGTACCAGCGGCCGATGATCTCCTGCTCCAGCGGTACCAGTATCCCGCCCCTGGCGTAGGAACGGGACTTCATGTTCGGCTGGCACGCCTCGGTCGCGGCGAAGTCCTGCTCGTTGACCAGGTGGAACAGCTCGACGGTGTCGGCCACGTCGTAGCCGGCGACCGTCTCGGGCGGGAACAGCCACTCGCACGTCACGGTGGTGAGGTCGGGGGCGACCGGCTGGAAGCGGTGCACGATGACGTGGTCGGGCAGCAGCGACAGGAAGCAGTTGGGCCGCAGCACCATCCCGTAGTACCGGCGCTCGTCGGCCTCGGTGAGTCCGGGCAGCGGCGGGAGCAGGGCCTGCCCGGTGACGGAGAAGGACGCCTTGCCGTCGGCGAAGGCGTAGCCGTCGGCGACGTAGCCCGGGAGCCTGGAGATGTCGCGGAACTGCGGGATCGTGTCCACCAGCTCGGGGTGGATGGTGGCGCAGTGGTAGCACTCCTGGAAGTTCTCCTGGATGATCTTCCAGTTCGCCGCGACGGTGTAGTCGGTCCGGTGGCCGGCGACGAGGTCGGCGAGGCGGTAGCGCTCGAACTTGGCCCGGTCTGCGCCGAGCCGGTAGTCCAGTTGCGCCCACAGGTGGTCCGCAAGCGGCGGCGGGCGGTCGGCCAGGCTGACCCACACCAGGCCGTGGAACTCGGCCAGGTGCACCGGGTTCAGCCCGAGGTCGGCCTTGTCCGCGGCGGCCATCGTGGACCAGTTGGGCGCGCTGCGCAGGGAGCCGTCGAGCCGGTAGGACCAGGCGTGGTACGGGCAGCGGATCGACCGGCCGACCTCGCCGCTTTCCGCCGCGCACAGCGTCGCGCCGCGGTGCCGGCAGACGTTGAGGAAGGCGCGGAGCACCCCGTCGTGGCCGCGCACCACGAGCACGTTCTCCGCGCCGACCGTCACCCGGACGAAGCGGCCAGGGGCGGGGACGTCCTGCGCCCGGCAGGCGTAGACCCACTGCCGCGAGAAGATGCTGCGCTGCTCGGCGTCGAAGACGTCCTGGTCGGTGTAGTAGCGGCCGGGCAGGGTCGGCAGGAAGACCGGGGGCGGGGCCGTGGTCATGCGGTCTCCCAGGGGTTGTGCCGCTGCGCCTGGGCGGCGTTGGCCATCCGGAAGTCGGTCGGGAAGCCGGGGTCGGTGAGCGCCGGGCGGTCGAGCCGCCACGTCCCGATGCCGTAGCCGGTGCCGCCGTCGATCGCCAGGTCGGCCATGATGTGGCCGAGCAGCGCGGCGAACTTCGCCGCGTGCCCGGCGCCCACGCACAGGGCGACGTGCGGGTAGCCGGGAACCGTGTCGATGACGAAGTTGCGGTCCGGGGTGAGGTCGTAGACGCAGGTCTTGCTGACCAGTTCCGGGCCCGCCGCGCCGGGGAGGTACCGCTTCAGGAACTGCGCGTTCTCCGCCGTCTGCGCGGCGCTCGGCTCGAAGCTGCGGGTCTGCTGGGTCACGAACCGGCCGGACACGTCCCGGCCCAGCTTCACGCCGGCTTCCCCGTAGACGGGGAAGCCGTAGAACGAGGTCTCCTCGCCGTCGAAGACCGCGCCGTGGAAGATCCACACGGGGAACCGGCCGGGCGCGAAGGGGCGCAGGTCGGGGGCGGCGAAGTAGCTGACCTGCTCCTGGGTGAGGACAAGCGGGACGCGGACGCCCAGGTCGGCCAGCAGCGTGTCGGTCCACGAGCCGGCGCAGATCGTGAGCGTCCTGGCCCGGTAGACCTCGTCGTCGGTGCGCACCTCGACGGAGTCGGCCGCGGCGGCGATGCCGCGGGCCGGCGACCGGTCCCGGAAGGTCACGCCCAGGGCGCGGGCCCGCGAGATGTGCGCGGAGTTCGCCCGCCTGATGTCGAGGAGGCCGGAGTCCGCCTGGTAGAGGGCGACGGTCTCCCTGCCCACGTGCCACTGCGGCCAGCGGGCCGCGAGCTCGGCCCCGTCCATCACCTCGTAGGCGTGGCCCTGCTCGGCCAGGGAGTGGGCGTAGCCGCCGATCTCCGCGTTGCCCGCGCTGTCGTTGGGGGCCAGGTTCAGGCCGCCGGTGACCTTGATCAGGTCCATCCCGGTGGCTTCCTCGAGGTCGCGGACGTGCTCGTACGCCGCCCGGGTCAGCGACGCGTAGTCGGCGGTGTGGTAGGCGTGCCGGATGATCCGGGAGTGGTCCTCCGACGCGCCCCGCCAGTGCCCGAGCTCGAACTGCTCAAGGGCCAGGACGCGCTTCCCGCCGCGCCTGGCGATCCAGTGGGCGGCGGCACTGCCGATGCCGCCGACGCCGATGACGATGTGCTCATAGGAACTGTTCAAGCAGCCGTCCCTTCACCGGTCACGCTGGAAGCAAGTCTCCCAACCAGTACCCCGGCCGGTCATCCGGCATCCCGTTGCGGATTTTCCGCCGCCTCTTCGACATCTGTAGGAACGGCCGGCGCTCCGTGCAACTGGTGCAGACGCAGCGCGAGGTGGGCGAGCAGCCGGTCCCGCCCGTCGCGCAGGCTCAGCCCGGAGACCTGCTCGATCCGGCTCAGCCGGTAGTACAGCGTGGTGCGGTGCACCCGGAGCTGCGCGGCGGTCCGCTGCGCCTCGCCGGCGCAGTCGAGGAACGCGCTCAGCGTGGGCAGCAGCACCGGCGCGGACGGGTCGGCGAGCAGCCGGGCGATCCCGGCCGGCAGCAGCGCGTCCGCCCACAGCTGCCGGGGAAACTGCGCCAGCAGCGCGTCGGCGCTCAGCCCCGCCCAGCAGGCCACGCCGGCCGCGCGCAGGGTGGACAGCGCGATGTCGGCCTGCCTGCGGGCGGCGGGCAGGCCGGCCGGGCCGGGCACCGGGCCGCCGACCGCGACCCGCCACGGCCCCGCCGCCCCGATCGCGCCGGCCAGCGCCCGGACGGCCTCGTCGAGGTCCTCGCCCCGGCGTCCGCCGATGACGGCGACAGCCCGCCGCGGCCAGGCGGCGGTCAGCGCGCGCAGGCTGGCCCGGTCGCGGGCGAGCCGCGCGATGTCGGGCAGGAAGGGGCCGCCCGGCTTCGGCGGCTGGCCGCCCTCAGGGCTAGCGGCGGCCCGGCGGACGAACAGCACCGCCAGTTGCCCGCCCTCGTCGAGCAGGTCGCGGTCGACCGCCTCCTCCCACGCCTCGGAGCGCGTCGCGGCGTCCCGGCTGAGCAGCGCCTCCACCAGCTCCCGGTGCAGCGCACGGTCCCGTTCGCCCGCCAGCAGCCGGTCGTGCAGCGCCGCGCCGACCTCCGCGGCGGTGGCCGTGACGTCGGCGACCTGCTCGGCGGCCATCTCGCCGTGCCGGTCGGTCACCCAGACGAAGCCGAGCAGCAGCCCCTGGCAGCGGACCGGCACGCACAGCCGCTGCCACAGCTCGAGCGCGGGGTTCTCCGGCACGTACCCGGGCCCCCGCATCCGGGTCAGCTCGTCGTGCCGCACGTCCTCCGGCCGGGTCCGGCGGTGCAGCAGCGACCACACCCGCGCCGGGTCCGCGTCGCCGAAGTCCCGGCTCGCGGCGACCAGCCGCAGGTCCCGGTCGTCGACGAGGACCGCGCGCCCCAGGCGGGCGGCCAGCCGGTCCACGAGATCCTGAATGTCCGCGCTCATGACCACACGATGAACCACCAGTGTTAGCTGTCAAGATCACCCGCGTTAACCGTCGCGCTCCAGCGCGCCTCCTCCACCCGCCACACCGCCCCCGCCCCGCCCTGCGACCAGCCAGAACAAGCCGTTCCTGACTTAACGACCCCCAGGGGGCGTTCCGCGTGGCCGCCCTCGGCGTGCGCCTCCTCTCCGCCGGCCTCACCCACTGGACCAGCGCAACCATCCCCAGACCGCGAGATAAGCGGCCCGGTACCAGAGGCCGCACTTCACATGGTCCGGGGGCCCGCATAGACCTTGCTGCCACTAGTTCGCATCGAGGGGATCGCTGGCCCGGTCGGTCGTCGTCAGGATGAGCGGTACACACCGGGCAGCTGCGGCCACGTATCGGTGTAGTTGGCCCTCGGCGAGCGGGGGCTAGGCGTCGTGGAGCTTGGCCAAACCCATCACGCGCCAGGCCGATCCGCCCACGTACGGGTGGGAGCAGGACCTGCGTGGACCGTGGCCTGGGTGACGGCGCTGGTCATGCGATTGTTCGGTGTTTCTTACCCACTGCGCTGTGTGCCCGGCAAACGGGGTGGGCTCGCCGTGGTTACTTCACTCTTGCCGTGAACTCTGCCCAGGCGTCCGGGCTGAAAGAGAGCGTCGTGCGGTCCGGAGCGCCCGCTTGGGTGGTGTCACGGACCATGACCGTGTCGACGGTGGCTACCTCGACGCAGCTTCCGCCGGTCGCGTCTGAGTACGTTGACTTTCGCCAAGGCGATCCCACGTTTCCGCCATCCTGTTGAGTAGTGCCAGTGAGGCAGACGCGGTTCTGGCCTCGGCACGAAGGGTATCCAGTCGCAGCGCAAGCGACGAAACGGTTCGCTCGTCGGTGAACACGTAGCCGGCGGCGGCGTGCTCTAGCCAGGCCGCGGTGTCGGCGAGCATGATCCCGCTGTTGTTCACCGCGTGGGCGATCACCGGCATCACCTGCAGCACGACGTTCGGGAGCTGGGCTACGTCGATCAGGTAGCGGCACTGCTCGGCCATAACGTCGGCCGAGCCCACGAAGCGGTACAACGCGACCTCGTCGACGATGAACACGGTCCTGACCGGTGGCCGTCGCTCCCAGAAGCGCCGCTGCCGTTCCATACGGACTTGCAGCCGCCCGGCGGCTGTATCGCGGCCTATGCCCGCCGTTGCTATCAGCGCGCGTGCATAGGCCTCAGTTTGCATGAGGCCGTCCACGATGCCCGGGGTCCAAGCTCGCAGTGTGGTGGAGCGGTCCTCGTAGTCGGGCCAGTTCTTGAACGTCGCGGGGATCTCTGGCCACGACTGCGATTCGCTCTGCCAGTTCGAGAACCAGCCCTGCTTTTCGGGAAACACCCGGTCCAGGGCTGCCGCGGTCTTCTCCGTCGGCGGCCGCTGGCCTAGTTCGATCCGGGACAGGTGGGCTGCGTTGATCCCCGTGCGCCGTGCCACCTCGGCTATCGACCAGCCTCTAGCTATCCGTGTTCGCCGCAGCTCACGGCCGAAATGTCCCGCTACGCCAGGCGCGCCTTTTATGTCAGCCATATAAGTTATCGTGCCACGGCTACGTGTAGTCATCACGTTCTGCGCAAAACTCGTCACGCGTGTCGCTGGCTGCGATTCGATCAAACCGCCAGAATCCGGTCAGCGGTGCCGCCATCGAGCAAAGGGAAGGGACCATGAACGAGAATGACGACTTCGCCCGCATGAGCGACCCGGACTTCCTGGCCGAGCGCAAGCGGGTACGGGAAACCATCGAAGCGCTCCAGGAGCGGTACCAGCGGATGACCGTCGAGTTCGACCGCCGGGCAAGGGCCGAATGGGCGGGCGGGAGTGATGCCACGTGTCTGGCATGACCATGGATGAGCTGACCGAGATCAGCCTGCGGAACCTCCGGGAGCACCGTGACGACATGGCTCGCTGGCTCGCCGTCGAGGTGCTGTTGGCCGATCCCG
>DAHWEX010000449.1 GCA_027326205.1 Actinomycetota bacterium | reverse complement strand
CGCTGGTGGAGATGCTGACCGTCAAGTTCGGCCCGCTTCCCGACAGCGTGCCCAAGACGGTGCACGCGGCCTCCATCGACCAGATGCGGGTCTGGACGACCCGCGCCCTGACCGCCGAAACACTGGACAAGGTCTTCGACTGATCCTCTCTTCCTGGTACTCGTTCCCGCCGGTACCGGGCAGACGGCGCTGGGACCGGGAATAACTTGCCCGACGCCACCCGGCGGTCGTGGACGCGCGTCTCCGCCATAATCGCCCAGCCCGCGTGACGCCGGCCGCCTGTCACACGGGATTGTGATCTACTGACGCTGTCGGCGCCTGTGCGGTGCCTCGCGAGCCGCGCCGGCGGCGGACGATGATCGCAAGCGGGACCGCGACGGTGGCCAACTGCACGCCGCCGCAGAGAAACGTGGCGACCACCGCCGAGAGGCCGTCGTAGACGAAGACGGGGAGCGGTCCCCACGTCCAGACCGGAAGCCGCACGGGGAATGACCAGTCGTTGACGGTGTTGCCGAGCCAGGAGGCCGGGACCCCACCCGGCTCGAGGAAACCGTTGGTCGTCGTGCCGCACTCGCTGCCCGTTGGATTGCTCGAGCACCAGTTGCCGGTCCCGGTCACCTCAAACGTCCCGGTGCCTCCGGTTCCCGCCAGGTAAGCGACCGCGTTGACCGTCACGGGCAGCGCGATGACCATGAGCGCGAGCCAGCCGGCCACGAGCAGGACAACAATCACAGCGCCGGCCCGCACTCTGCGGCGGCCCGCGCCGGGCGTTCGTCCACGGCTCATGCGCGAACGGTACCACCGGGCAGCGCGCCGACCCAGCCACGGTTATGTGTCTGCCCAGCCATAGTTAATTGCACGTCTTGTTCCTCACTCAGCCGCCGGACTTGTTCACCGGGTGAATTCTCAGCGGCAATAGTGCGAGGCTTGGAGTAGCCGAATATCCCGGAAATCAAGCAGCAGGAGGAACGGTGCGTGGCTTTACCTGGAAGGACCACAGCAAATTCACCGATCCGGGGGCGGCCGGGGCGGTGATCGACGAATTGCCCGCCGACCTCGCCGCGCTCCGGGAGGCGAGCTCCCAGCTGGTGTTCCACTACCGGGCCGGCGGCGACTGGGCGGAGAACGGCGTGCCGGCCGGGCGGGCCGGAGAGATCGACACCCGGTACGCCGACGCGCTGTTCGCGCTGCTGCTGAGCCGCGGCGAGCCGGCGCTGGCCGGGAAGCGCCCGCCGCCGGACCGGGTCGTCGGCTGCTGCCGCGACGCGGCGCTGCTGCTGGTCTCCCTGGCCAGGCACAAGGGCATTCCCGCCCGGATGCGGGTCGGGTTCGCCGCCTACCTCCGCCCCGGCCTGCTGATCGACCACGTGGTGGCGGAGGCGTGGGACGAGGCCGCGGGCCGCTGGCGGCTCATCGACGGGGAGATGGACAGCGGCTGGACCCCGGAGTTGGACGGCCGCCCCGTCGACTGGACCGACCTCGCCGACGACCAGTTCGTGACCGGTCCCCGCGCCTGGCAGGCCGCCCGCGCGGGCACGTCCGACCCGGAGCGTTACCTGACCGCCCCCGAGCTGGACGCGCCGGAACTGCGCGGCTGGCCCCTCCTCGCGCGCCACGCCATCCACGACCTAGCCGCGCTGAACAGGACCGAGATGCTGGTCTGGGACGCCTGGGGCATGCAACTCGGCACCGGTCCCGGCCCGCTCGCCGGGCAAGACGCCGCGCTGCTCGACGAGACCTGCGCGCACCTGGCCGACTCCGGAGTCTCCCCCGACGTCGTCGCCGCCCTTGCCGGCCGGGACGGGCTGCGCGTCCCGGCCACCGTCACCAGCTTCGACCCCTACGGCGGTCCCCCGCGCGAGGTCACCCTCCGCCCGTGACGTGCCAGGTGGCGCGACATTGGCCAGCATGCACGATGACGCGAAGCCGCCTTGGACGCCCGGGGAAAGGGCCGCCATCGTTGCCGAGCTGCGGCGCGAGTACCCGGGCAGGACAGGGATTTATCCCATTCAGCGCGGTAACCTCGCCACCCAGTGGGACAACCTGGCCGACTCGGCACGGGTGGCCGCCCCGCCCGGTTACGGCTGGTCCCGGTACCAGTCGGCGTGGGCGGCGCGCAGCTTGTACTTGAGCACCTTGCCGCCGACGGTCTCGGGCAGGGCATCCACGACGATGACGTCCTTCGGGGTCTCGAAGCCGGCCAGCCGCTGTCGGCAGAAGGCGATCAGCTCGGCGCCGGTGACGGACCGCGCGGGATCGCGGACCACCACCGCGGTGACCGCCTCGCCCCACTGGTCGTGCGGCAGGCCGATGACGGCGGCCTTCGCCACGCCGGGATGCTGGGAGAGCACGGCCTCCACGCGCATGCTCGACACGTTCTCGCCGCCGGTCTTCACGATGTCCTTGTAGCGGTCGACCATGATCCGCAGGCCCTCGTCGTCGAAGACGCACGAGTCGCCGGAGTGGAACCAGCCGCCGCGGAAGGCCGTCGCGGTGGCCGCCTCGTCGCGGTAGTACCCGGCGGTGATGGCGGGCGAGCGGTAGACGGCCTCGCCCGGCACGCCGGGCCGGCCGTCCAGCATGACCCCCTTCTCGTCCATCACGGTGGAGGCGAGCAGCGGGTTGGGCACCCCGACGTAGTTCTGGGCGGGGCTGGTGGCCAGGTACGTCTCCTGCCACTTGTCCGGCCAGAACCGGTGGCAGGAGATGGCCTCGGTCTGGCCGAAGATCTCCACCGCGACGAAGTCCTCGCCGCACAGCCGCTTGAAGGTGGCCAGCGTGCCGGGCGGGAGCGCTGCCCAGCCGTAGACGAGGACCTTGAGGCGGCGCGGGTCGTAGGAGACCTGGTCGGCGCGCAGCACCGCGGCGAGCGCGTTCGCCATCGCCGGCGAGCCGGCCCACAGCGCGGTCACCGCTTCCCGGCTGACCATCTCGGCGACCGCCTCGGGCACCGGGCGGCGGCCGATCACCAGCGTGCCGCCGGACAGGAACGCGGGGAACGTGAAGACCTGGTCCGCGACGTGGTAGATGATCGGCAGGAACGTGGCCAGCTTCAGGTCGCATTCCAGGTGCACGCCGCGGGTCAGGGTGAGCGCGAAGCTGTAGGCGGCGAAGTAGCTGGCGTGGTGCGAGACCATCGCGCCCTTGGGCAGCGCGGTCGTGCCGGAGGTGAACAGGATCTGCCAGATGTCGTCGCCGTGGATCTCCACCTCCGGCTCGGTGGCGGGCTGCCCGGCGGCGAACTCCGCGAAGGTCGCGCTGCCCGGGACCGCGTCGCCGCCGATCGTGACCGTGATCCCGGGGACCAGGCCGCTGGCGGCGAAGGCCGGCGCCACGCGCGGCCACACCTCGGCGTCCACGATGGCGAACGCCGGCTCGACGTGGCCGATCAGGTACTCGATCACGTCGGGCGCGAGGCTCGGGTTCAGCGGGGCGCAGACCAGGCCCGCCTTGGCCGCGCCGAGCTTGGCGAGGTAGGCCTCGACCGAGTTCTCGCAGCACAGCAGCACCCGGTCGCCGCGGCGCAGGCCGCGCGCGAGCAGGCCGTTGGCGACCCGCGCGGCGAGTTCGTCGGCCTGCCGGTAGGTCAGCCGGGCGTGCTCCGGGTGCGCGTACGCGCCGGGCGCGCCGACGATCGCTTCCTTGTCCGGGTAGCTCCAGGTCAGCCGCTCGAGCACGTCGCCGACGCTGGTCCGCTCCCAGCGGTTCACCGCGCGCCGCTGGTACAGGCTCGTGACGTCGAACGCCATGGCGACCTCGCTTCGGTCGTGTAGTCGTGGACTTGTGAACTGGAGTTAACTAGGTACGGTAGACGGCCCGCCGCCTTCTGGGAAGACCTCGGTCCGCTCGTGCCGCTCTTACTGCGAAAACGCAGCTAGCGACGCCGTCAAGGTTTCCAAGTTAGTGAATGGCGCCTAACATACAAGCCATGCCGGTCCTGACCTCAGCCCTCGACGCCGGCGCCGAGGGCTACCTCCGAAACCGGGAGGCCCAGCTCGCCGCGGTGACGGCGCTGAACGAGCAGCTCGACCTCGCCCGGGCGGGCGGCGGCGAGCGGTACGCGCGCCGTCACCGCGAGCGCGGCCGGCTGCTGGTCCGCGAGCGGATCGAGCTGCTGCTCGACCGGGACGCCCCGTTCCTCGAGCTGTCCGCGCTCGCCGCGTGGGGCACCGAGTTCACCGTTGGCGCGAGCATGGTCACCGGCGTTGGCGTGGTGTCCGGCGTGGAGTGCGTGATCATCGCGCACGACCCGACCGTCCGCGGCGGGGCGATGAACCCGTACACGCTGCGCAAGACGCTGCGCGCGTTGCAGATCGCGAAGGAGAGCCGGCTGCCGGTGCTCAACCTGGTGGAGTCGGGCGGCGCCGACCTGCCCACCCAGTCCGAGCTGTTCGTGCCCGCGGGCAAGATCTTCCACGACCTCACCGAGCTGTCCGCCCTCGGCATCCCGACGATCGCGCTGGTCTTCGGCAACTCGACGGCGGGCGGCGCGTACGTGCCGGGAATGTGCGACTACGCGGTCCTGGTCGACCAGCAGGCGAAGGTGTTCCTTGGCGGGCCGCCGCTGGTGAAGATGGCGACCGGGGAGGAATCCGGCGACGAGGAGCTCGGCGGCGCCGCGATGCACTCGCGGACCTCCGGCCTGTCGGACTACTTCGCCGTCGACGAGCTCGACTGCCTCAGCATCGGGCGGCAGATCGTCGCCCAGCTCAACTGGCGCAAGCTCGGCCCCGGTGCCACGATGCCCGCCGACCCGCCGCGCTACGACCCCGAGGAGCTCCTCGGCATCGCCTCGGCCGATTTCCGGGTCCCGTTCGACCCGCGCGAGGTGCTCGCCCGGGTGGTGGACGGCTCCCGGTTCGGCGAGTACAAGGCGGACTACGGCACCAGCCTGGTCACCGGGTGGGCCTCGGTGCACGGCTTCGGAGTCGGCGTGCTCGCCAACGCGCGCGGCGTGCTGTTCAGCGAGGAGGCGAAGAAGGCGGCGGAGTTCATCCTGCTCGCCAACCAGAGCGACCTGCCGCTCGTCTTCCTGCAGAACACCACCGGCTACATGGTCGGCAAGCGCTACGAGCAGGGCGGGATCATCAAGGACGGCGCCAAGATGATCAACGCGGTGACCAACTCCGCCGTCCCGCACATCACGGTCAACCTGGGCGCCTCCTTCGGCGCGGGGAACTACGGCATGTCCGGGCGCGCCTACGATCCCCGGTTCATGTTCGCCTGGGCGAACGCCAAGCTCGCGGTCATGGGCGCGCAGCAGCTGGCCGGCGTGCTGTCGATCGTCGGGCGGCAGGCCGCCGCCGCGGCCGGGCGGGACTTCGACGCGGGCGCCGACGCCGACCGCCGCCGGGTGATCGAGGAGCAGATCGAGCGGGAGTCGCACGCGTTCTTCGTGACCGGCCGGCTCTACGACGACGGGGTAATAGACCCAAGGGACACCCGAACGGTCCTCGGCTTCGCGCTGTCGGCCGCGCATTCCAACCGAGTCGAGGGACGCCGCGGGTTCGGCGTCTTCCGGATGTGAGCCCGATGATCACCAAGCTGCTCGTCGCCAACCGGGGCGAGATCGCCGCCCGCGTCATGCGCACCGCCCGCGAGCTGGACATCGCGACCGTCGCGGTGTACTCGGACCCCGACGCCGGGATGCCGTACGTCCGGCTGGCGGACGAGGCGGTGCGGCTGCCCGGCAGCGCGCCGGCCGACACGTACCTGCGCGGTGACCTGCTCGTCGCCGCCGCGGCCCGGGCCGGCGCCGACGCGGTCCACCCGGGCTACGGGTTCCTGTCGGAGAACG
>DAHWEX010000515.1 GCA_027326205.1 Actinomycetota bacterium | reverse complement strand
CGCGATCTTGCCCTTCGGCACGAGGACGGCGCAGGTCAGCCCGGCCCGCGCCGCGTAGGCGGCCGCGGAGGCGGAGGTGTTCCCGGTGGAGGCGCAGATGACCGCCTTGGCACCCTGGGCGGCGGCCACGGTGATCGCGGTCGTCATGCCCCGGTCCTTGAACGACCCGGTGGGGTTGAGGCCCTCGACCTTCAGGTAGACCTCGCATCCGGTGCGCGCGGAAAGCACCGGCGCGGGAAGCAGCGGCGTGCCGCCCTCCTGCAGCGTCACCGGGGTCATCCCGGCCGTGGTCGGGAGTCGCTCGGCGTACTCGGTGATGACACCACGCCACGGGGCACGCGCTCCGGTGACCGCCGGAGCCGATGAAACGGTCATGGTTACTGGTCTCCCTCTCCCTCGACCCGCATCACGCTCGCCACGGCCCGCACGACCGGCAGCGCCTCCAGTTCGGACACCGTCGCCGCCAGGTCGGCGTCCCGCGCCTCGTGCGTGACGATGACCAGCAGCGCGTCCTCGCCCCTGCTGGTCTGCCGCACCGCCTGGATCGAGACGCCGTGCCTGGCGAACGCCTCGGCGACGGGCGCGAGCACGCCCGGCTTGTCGGCGACGTCCAGGGAGACGTGATACCTGGTCAGCGTATCGCCCATCGGGCGAACCGGCAGGCCCGCGTGCGTGGAAACCTCCGGGCCGCGGGTGCCGGCCAGCCGGTTCCGCGCGACCGCCACGATGTCGCCGAGCACCGCGCTCGCCGTCGGCGTGCCGCCGGCGCCCGCGCCGTAGAACATGAGCTGCCCGGCCGATTTCGCCTCGACGAACACCGCGTTGTAGGCACCGCCCACGGCGGCGAGCGGATGCGTGCGCGGGATCATCGCCGGGTGCACGCGCACCGAGACGCCGGCTTCCGGACCGCTGGCCCCGGAGCGCTCGCAGATCGCGAGCAGCTTCACGATCCGGCCCAGGGTCTTCGCCGAGGCGATGTCCGCCGCGGTCACCTCGGTGATGCCCTCGCGGTAGACGTCGGACGCGGTGACCTTGGTGTGGAACGCGAGCCCGGCGAGGATCGCCGCCTTGGACGCGGCGTCGAACCCTTCCACGTCCGCGGTCGGGTCCGGTTCCGCGTAACCGAGTTCCTGCGCCTCCTCCAGCGATTCGCTGAAGTCCGCCCCGGACGAGTCCATGCGGTCGAGGATGAAGTTCGTCGTGCCGTTGACGATGCCCATCACCCGGTGCACGGTGTCGCCGGCCAGGGACTCGCGCAACGGCCGGAGGATGGGGATCGCGCCAGCCACCGCCGCCTCGTAGTAGAGGTCGGCCTCGTAGCGGTGGGAGACGTCGTGGATCTGCTCGCCGTGCTCCGCGAGGAGCGCCTTGTTGGCCGTCACCACGGACTTCCCCGCTCGCATGGCGGCCAGCAGCAGCGAGTGAGTCGGCTGGATGCCGCCGATCACCTCGACCACGATGTCGATGTCGGGCCGGGTGGCCAAGGCCATGGCGTCGGTCGTCAGCAGGGACGGGTCGATGCCCGGCCGGGGGTGGGCGAGCCGCCGGACCGCGATGCCGGCCACCTCGAGGCGCGCGCCGGAGCGGATCGCCAGTTCGTCGGCTTCCTCCGTGAGCAGCCGCGCGACCTGGGAGCCGACGGTGCCGCAGCCGAGCAGGGCGACCTTCAGCGTCTTGCCGGGGACCTCGCGCAACGGCCGCTCGGCGGACGGGCTGACCTTGGCCACCGCCACCGGGACCGGTTTGTTCTCGCTCATCCCACGTCCAATCGCAGCAGGTCGTCCATTGTCTCGCGGCGTACGATCTCGCGGGCGGAACCGTCGGCGACCGCCACCACCCCCGGTCGCGGCAGGTGGTTGTAGTTCGAGGCCAGCGACCGGCAGTACGCGCCGGTCGCCGCGACCGCGAGCAGGTCGCCGGGCGCGAGGTCGGACGGCAGGTAGCAGTGCCGCACCACGATGTCGCCGCTCTCGCAGTGCCTGCCCACCACCCGGGACAGCATCGGGGGCGCGGTCGACGACCGCGACGCGAGCACGCAGGTGTAGGACGCGTCGTACAGGGCGGTGCGGACGTTGTCGCTCATCCCGCCGTCCACGCTCACGTAGGTCCTGATCCCGTCGACGTCCTTGATCGTGCCGACCTCGTACAGGGTCACGGTGGACGGCCCGACGATGCCCCGCCCGGGCTCGATCGTCAGCCGGGGGACGGGGATGCCCAGGGCCAGGCTCTGCGACGCGACGATCGAGCGCAGCCCGGCCGCGATGGTCTTCACCTCGGGGGCGTCGTCCTCCGGCACGTACGCGATGCCGAACCCGCCGCCCAGGTCGAGTTCCGTCACGTGCACCCCGTGCTCCAGGTGGATCCGCCCGGCGAGCTCGAGCACGCGGCGGGCGGCCACCTCGAAGCCCCCGGTGTCGAAGATCTGCGAGCCGATGTGCGAGTGCAGCCCGGCGAACTCCAGCCCCGGAAGCGCGAGCACGCGGCGGACCGCCTCGTCGGCGGCACCGGAGGCGAGCGAGAAGCCGAACTTCTGGTCGTCGTGCGCGGTCGCCATGAACTCGTGCGTGTGCGCCTCGACGCCGGTCGTCACCCGCACCAGGACGCGCGGCCGCTTCCCGAGGACGTCCGCGAGGTAGGCGAGCCGGGCGATCTCCTCGTAGGAGTCGACCACGATATGCCCCCCCCCCGCCGTCACCGCCTGCTCGATCTCGGCCGGGAGCTTGTTGTTGCCGTGCAGCGTGATCAGCGCCGGGTCCACCCCGGCCGACAGCGCGACCGCCAGCTCGCCGCCGGTGCAGACGTCGACGCCCAGGCCTTCCTCGGTGACCCAGCGGAGCACCGCGCGGGAGCAGAACGCCTTGGACGCGTAGTACACCTGGGCGTCCTCGCCGAACGCGTCGACGTAGTCGCGGGCGCGGCTGCGGACGTCGGTTTCGTCCATGATGAGGGCAGGCGTGCCGAACCGCGCGGCCAGGTCGCGGACGTCGATGCCGCCGAGCGTCAGGACCCCGCCGACGCGCTGCGCCCCTCGCGGCCAGATTGCCGGGTGCAGCGCGTTCAGGTCCGCGGGCGGAGTCGGCGGGTGGTCGGCGGGCAGCACGTCCCCATGACGCGGCCCGGCCGGGTGGGCGACACGGCTCACTGTTTCCTCCCGGGGGATCGCCCCCCGTACCCCGGTGCCCAAGCAGCCGGGGCCGACGGCAGCAGCGCCGCTGTATCGGCCCCGCCCGCGAGGACGGGGATCGTCGTTATGTGTCTTATAGGCGGTCTGGCGCGCTGATTTCGAGCAGCCCGAGTCCGGCGGCGAGGCCGGTCCGCGCCGCCAGGGCCAGGGTCAGTCTGTCACTACCGGGCGAAGCGCCCTTCCCTGGGTGGCTTGCGGTACTCAGCACGGCAACGGTGGCGCTGGCCAGGTCCTCCAGGTAGCGGGCGAACACGTCGGGCCGGCCACGGCGCGCGGCGGTGGCGACCCGTTCTGGGAGCCACGACAGCGCATCCAAAAAAGCCAGTTCGCCCGGGTCGGCAGGCGAATCCGGCAAGGCGGTCGCCTCCCGCGGGGGATACGGGGGGCCGTCCCCCCGGGAGATAACTGCCCAGCGCACCCCGGACGCGGCTCGAGCGTGCGCGTACCTGACAGCATAGGCGGGATTGCCGGGGACATGCCGCGCGATTATTTCCTGGTCGACCCGCAACGGCTTGCCGGGAATGGCTCTCGCCAGGGAAAACAGCACCGCGTCCCGGCCCGCGTAGCCGACGGCGCGCGCTATCGCCGCCGGCTCGCCGGGAGCCGCTCCCTGTTCCCCGGCGGCCAACCGCCGTGGCTCGGTC